>JACQEC010000075.1 GCA_016200765.1 Chloroflexota bacterium
GGCGACTACTCGCACGATCCGAAATACCTGCCGCAATTTTGGAATGAGCTGCTCAACAACGATGTCGTGGTCGGCTCGCGCTACCTGCACGGCATCAGCGTGATCAACTGGCCTCTGCGCCGCTTGATCCTTAGCCAACTGGCGAATACCTATGTTCGGCGCACCACCGGCCTGCGCGTGAAAGACTGCACGTCAGGCTTTGTCGGCTACCGGCGCTACGTGCTGGAGAAGATTGGGTTCGAAAGCGTGCGCTCCGAGGGGTATGCGTTTCTGGTCGAATTGAAATACCGCGCCCAGCGGCATCACTTCTCCATCGTGGAAACGCCGATCATCTTCGTGGATCGCCGCATGGGCGCAAGCAAGCTATCCCAGAGCGTGATGGTCGAGGCTTTCTGGCTGCCGTGGCAGTTGGCCTGGGCGCGCCTACGCGGGCGCGAGCGGGGAAAGGGGCCGGCCTGAACACGCGGGCGCGGTTCACGCTCTGGCTATTGCTAGCCGCCGCCGCCTGCGCGCTCTACCTCGGCGTCAGCCAACTGCGAGTTGGCCGCTCCGGGTTCCCCCTCGACGATGCCTGGATTCACCTCACCTTTGCGCGCAACCTCGCCCTGCGGCACGAACTGGCGCACATCCCCGGCCAATTGAGCGCCGGCTCCACCTCGCCGCTCTGGACGTTTGTGCTGGCGCCGGCCTTTCTCTGGCCGCTGGGTGTGGAAGCGTGGGTTGACGCGCTCGGTGTTCTGCTCATCGTCAGCGCCGCCGCGCTAACCTATCGCATCGCCCGGCAGGTCTTTGGTGATGCGGCCTCACCCCTCTCCCCTCCCCTCTCCCAAGTATGGGAGAGGGGTTGGGGGGTGAGGGGAGAGGGGTTGGGGGGTGAGGCCGCGCTGGTGGTGGCTCTCGAATGGCACCTCGACTGGGCCGCCTTTTCGGGGATGGAAACCCTCTTCTTCATCGTCCTGTTGCTGCTGGCGCTCGACTTCTACTATACCGGCAGGCCGTTGTGGTGGGTGGGACTGGCCGGCGGCCTCGCCGTGATCACCCGTCCCGAAGGTGTAGGGATACTAGGTCTCATTGCAGTGCATTGGCTCATGACGCAGGCGCTGCCCCGCAAAGAGGCGTGGAAGGCGCAGCTCAAACGCGCGGGCGCGGCGGCCATCGCGTTTGCCATCCCCATCGTTCCCTACATCCAGTTCAATTGGGCGGTCAGCGGCCAACTCTTTCCCAATACATTCTACGCCAAGCAAGCGGAGTTTGCGCAAGTCTTTGCGGCCCGCAGCGTGCCCCAGCACTTCCTCAACCTCATAACTGTCCCCTTCGTCGGCGCGCAGGTCTTGCTCATTCCGGGGTTTGCGCTGGCTGTGTGGCTGATTGCCCGCGAGAAACGCTGGAACGCGGCCATCCTGCTGGGCTGGTGGCTTATGCTGCCCGCGGCTTATGCCATTCGCCTGCCTGTAGATTACCAGCACGGGCGTTACGAGATGCCGGTGATTCCGATGATCGTGATCGTGGGGCTGTGGGGCACACACCGCCTGCAGACGCGCCTGCCCCCGATCCAAGTCGGGGGCCTGCGCGCCGGCGCGGCGCGGCGCGTGTTGAGCCGCGTCTGGCGGATCAGCTTCCCGCTGCTGCTGGTTGTCTTCTGGCTGCGCGGCGCGCAGGCTTTCGCCACCGACGTAGATATCATGGATTGCATGGCCGTGCAGACCGCGCAATGGCTGTCTGCACACACACAGCCCGACGATCTGATTGCGGTGCATGATGTCGGCGCGGTCGGGTACTATCTCAACGGCCGGCCTCTGCTCGATCTGGCGGGGCTGATTACGCCGGAGGTGATTCCCTTTATCCGCGACGAGTCACGGCTGATGGATTTCATCGTCGCCCGCCGCGCGGTGTATCTGGTCACCAGTGCGTTTTGGCATCCCGCGATGATCAACAGCCCGCGCGTGCAGGAGGTCCACCATCAGGACTGTCCGGTGCTTCGGCGTGAAGGGGGATACGAAATGGGGATTTACAGAGTGCTCGGAAGGTAAACGCTACCACTGCAGCGCGCTTAATGTCTCCGACTTGTCGTACAGCGCGTCGTCGCCGAACTGGGTCGTCAGCCCCGCCTCGCGCACCATCCGCAGCAGATTATCCGAGCGGTTGGTCGTCTTCGACGCGGACAAGGACAGTTCCAATTCACTGCGCGGCATGGTCGTAATCAACGCCTTGACCGAATCGGGGTTGACGATCTCGCCGCCGAAGTCGCCAAAGGCCAGCAGGCGCGAGAAGCCGTAATACTGCAGGAGGCGGTTCCGGAACACCTCGTTGTAAAACTTCTTGCGATGCTTGTTTTTGAGCGATGCGGCTATCGCCCATACACAAATCGCGGCGTTGTAATGCGCCGAAACGACGCCTTGCGAGAAAATCGGATCGCAGAAGGTCGCGGCGTCGCCAATGCAGAAGAAGTCGTCGCCACACACCGCTTCGGAGTAGTAGGAATAGTCCGGGCGGGCGTAGAGCGAGCCTTCAATAAACGTCGCCGGCTCGAGCAGTTCCTTCAGGTACGGAATCGAGGCGCACGTTTCCCGGAAATACTGCTCCTGCACTGTTTTGGTCTTGCCACGCGTGCGGTCGGTGTTCAACACCAGCCCCACGCTCGTGGAATCCCGCAGGATGATGTGCCACGCCCAGCCATCTTCAAACGAGCAGATGAACGTGACCGGCTTCACCCGGGTCACGCTCTCCGGCCCATAGACCTTGCGGTCGCTGGCGACGAAGTTCGCGTTCCGGTAGTAGGCCCACAGCCCGACGTACTTCTCATCGCCCCGCACCAGCCGGCGCGCGTTCAACTGGCTGGCTAACACCGCGCTCGGCCCGCTGGCATCCACCACGTATTGGCAAGCAATCTGCCCGCGCTGGCTGCTGTTTCCGCGCCGGTCGTCATAGAGCACGCACGGCTGGCCGGTGTTCAGCGCGTCAACCCCTCTGACGACCACCTCTTCCCAGACCTGCGCGCCCTGCGTGGCGGCGTGCTCGACGAGCAGTTGGTCGTACCGGTCGCGTTCGACGTGCAGACCGCCGCGGATCGTGTAGCCGAATTTTTCAAACTGGATCTGCCGTATCTTGCCATCCCAGACGACGATGCGGCCATCGCGGGGCAGGAAACCGGCCTGCTGGATTTTGCCTGACACGCCTAACAGGTCGGTGTATTTCCAGAACTGCGGGATGATGCTTTCGCCGACCTGCGGGCGCGGGTGCTTGGCCTTCTCCAACACCACGACGTCGAAGCCGTCGCGCGCCAGCATCGCGGCCGTGCTGCTGCCGGCCGGTCCACTGCCAATGACGACCACATCGCAGTGCGGCGGGATCGGTTTAGGGTTGCTGTTCATGGATGAGCGTCGTATGGGAGTAATGGGTAGAGAATAGGGATTAGGGCCGCTTTTCAGCCCCCGCCCCTTACTTCCTACTTCCTACTCCTTACTCCTGTACTTGGGTTAAGGGGTGAGGGCGTCGCCAAGCTCGCGCTTCATCCACTCCGGATCGTCAGCCGGATTGAACGCGCCGCGCTCGTTTATTTTATAGAGCTGATTCAAGCCTGCAGAGACCTTGTCGGAGTAAATGCGCCCCGCAAAGAGATCAATGATGTCGGCGGGATGGCGGCGGTGCGCGATGAACGCGAAGGCAATCGGGTCGTTCCAGAACGCGTCAATTAGCGCCTGCACCTTGTCCAGCCCTCGCTCGCAGTAGTCCTGATAGTCGGCAAACGGGTTGGGGTCGTCGCGATGAGCGCCGTCCAGATAACCTTTAATCGCCTGCGCGGCCAACTGGCCCTCTTTGGCCGTGATCCAGACGCCGAACGAAAAGACCGGATCAATGAAGCGGTGCGCGTCGCCGATGCACAGCCAGCCCTTGCCGGTAAACGTCCTGACGTGGTAAGAATAATTCGGGATGGCGCGCGCCTCTTCGAGCAACTCGAGGTCCGGCACGCGGCGCGCCAGTTCCGGGTTCAGCTCGCCAAGTTCGCGAAGCAAGAAGTTGCGCCGGCTCTCCTTCTTGGCCTGGAAGTATTTATTGGGGCTGACGATGCCGACGCTGACCACTTCGTCGTCAAGCGGAATGAACCACGCCCAGTGGACGAGTTCCTTGTAGAAGATGAGCGTATTATCGGGCTGCTCATCCCGCGCCGTGCCGTGATCGCGGAGGGTGTTCTTCACCTGCGAAAAGATAGCGACCTGGCGGTCGTATTTGCCAATGACCTTCTGGCTGGTCATGCCCGCATGAAAGCCCCAGGTGTGCTGCCCTGTGGCATCCACCAAGACCTCGGAGTGAACGTCGTTCACGCCGCCGTCGGCCATCTTCACGCGCACGCCATAGACCGATCCGTCCTCGCGTTTGAGCGGCACGGTCGCCTCACCCTTCACGATGGTCGCCCCGCGCGCGACGGCTTCGTCATACATCAATTTGTCGAAATCGCTGCGACGCACCTGCCACGTCGTGACCGGCTCCAACTCATTCTGTTCGTTGCGGCGCATGACCGGGACAAACCAGGGGTTTCCGGTCGGCCCGTAAACCCGCACGCCGTGCTTGACCGGGTAGTGCTTCTGAAGCATCTTCTGTTCGAGTCCCAGTGACCGCATCAACCCGCCGGCTTCGCCGGTAAACGATTCGCCGATGTGATAGCGCGGAAAACTCTCCTTCTCAATAATGGTGTTGGCGATGCCCATTTGAGACAAGAACATGGACATGCTCGTTCCGCCCGGCCCGCTTCCAACGATTGCTACTGGTGTTTTTTTAATAGCTTCCTCCGAACCAATTCTGATCCGATAAATTCAACACCTTCGCCAAAGCGAAAGACAGGCTTCCGAAGTCTTCATTTGGCGAAGGCGCAAATAAATTATAGCCCTTGAGCATTTTTGAAGCAAACGACGGCCGCGCCTGTTAGCCTCATCCCGCCTGGACGCGGCTGTTGGACAACGCGCCCCACATCGTAACGCAATACGGCACACAATAGGTCACCGCGATCTTCAAGATAAGGTCGCCGCTGAAATGCGCGCCCAGCAACACCGTCCCCTGATTGATAAGCACCAGCGTCGTGCCCACCACCCCCGATCTAGTCGGGGGTCAGCGCCGAGCGGCGCACGAGGGGCGCGTAGCGCAGCGCGCCGTTCAGGCAGTGTCGCTGGCCGCCGAGCAGGAACGTCGCGCGCCCATCCAGCGACTGCCCACAATGAGAACAAAGTGCGGATGACATCATCTATTAATCGCCTGCCGGCTCTGGCATCAGCTCACTCCCGACCGGCAAGACCGGAGCAAATTTATGCATATGACGCCTCAATATCCTCTGAAAAGATAGGCTGCGCTCATCGCATAGACCATGAGAGAGCCTTTGGCTGTCAGGGATGCTTGATTGTTTCTCGCGGGTATAGCGCAGATTCGTCGGGGCGGAGCAACCGCCACACCGCACGCTGTTGGGCAACCGCATGGCTGGCCGTGGCTGCGCCCTGAGCGCAGACCCTCTCACCTCTCCGACCCTTCTGCCTGATCCCCGGTTGCCCGTCACGCAGCGCACTGAGCGAACCGGTCTCAACCCGCTTCAGCGGGTTTTCTCTTCATAGCAGGCGGTTTCTAACCGCCTGCGTAACTCACGCCCAACCTCCTCACCTCTCCGACGTTTCTGCGCTATACCCGTTTCTCGCAGAAGCCTTGACAGCCGTGCCGAAACCCTTGTCTATGGCAGGATCAGGTTGAAGATGACCTGATCGCTCTGGCCGCTGACCTCGATTTGCACCGTTAGCACCCACCATCCAGCCGTTTGGAACTTGATGTTCTCCAAAACGTAATTGCCGCCGCCCAATCGCTGGGCTTCCTGCGGCGGCGGGCTGAGCGTCAGGCCGTGTTCCGGCATGTTGCCTTTTGCCGCGATGTTGGCGTTGTCCACAGGCTGGCCGCTGGCCGTCTCGACGTGGAGCATCCAGCGCTGGGGCTGACTGACCACCGGCGGGCTGGGCGTCGTGACATAGGATACCCGATAGAAACTGCGCTCCGAGAGGCGTGTCGTATCCGTGTTTGGCGCCGTGCGCACGAACATCGGCGCCATCAACGAAGATGGCCCAAAAATCACCACGACGAGAATGACCCCGACGACAATCAGTTTGGGAAGGGTGTCCGTGAAAAATGTTTCCCGCGGCATCGGTCAGGTCAATCGCTGGCGCGCTCGACGAGGATTTGCAACAGCGCTTCGGGATGAAGACTGCACGCCAGTTGATAACTGCCCGGCTGATAAAACCGCTCGACAAACCGCTGGCCGGGGTCAATAATCAGCGGCCCCACCGTCACCGGCAAGCGGTCGTTGTTCTTGATGACCAGCGTATCGCGCCCACCCAACGTCAGCCGGATGGTATGGGGCAATATCTCAACGGCTTCGCCGCGATTCAACCGCTCCACGGTGCCCGGAGGCACATCGAATACCAACTGGTGCGCCGGATCGCTCTGCCCGCCTTGCCAGTTCCACCAGACTGTCCAGTTAGGCACGGCCACCAGTATCAGGAGCGCCGCCACAGACAGGCCGCCGCCGATCAGCGCAATGAGTCGCCGTCGAGTGAGTTGCATATCAGCGCCCTTACTGGGCGCGCACCTCCGCCTGAATCTCTACCTCGCCTGCCCGTTCAAATTGAATCTTGATGGTCACTTTGTCGCCCACCTTCAGATCGCGCTTCAGCCCGATCAACATGAGATGGAAGCCGCCCGGCTCGAGTTTCACCTCGCCATAAGCGGGCACCGCAATCCCGTCAACCGGGCGCATCTGCATCATATCGCCCTTCTGCTCTTCGATGTGCAGCTCGACAGCGTTTGCGGCCTCACTCCGCGCCCCGACCAACCGGTCAGGCGTTTGGCCCGTGTTGCGCAGGGTCATATACGCCACATCGTTCGCGGCCGACGCCATGAGCGCGGCGGACGCTCCAACCGGCGTCGCCATCGCATCCGGCTGTGCCTCCTCCATACCGACTGCCGGGCGCATCCAGGCGTTGCTCACCTGAATGGGGCCGGCCGATGCCGACGCGCCGCTGTTCGCGCTTGCGCTGCACCCCGCCAATGCCCACAGACCCACAACCACCCACAAGAACCAGACTCTTCCGATCATTTGCTGATTGACTCCGCGGGGTCGAATTACCCCTTCTCGTGAACGTAAAAGCGCACGTCATTGACCAGATCATCCACCTGCAAACCGTATGGCATGATCTCGCGCAGACGCCCTGTGCGATCTATGACATAGATGAACGCCGAGTGATCAATCGAGTAGCCCAGCGCCGAGTTTGGCTCTTCCTTCCGCACGGCGGTGACCCCATAGGCTTTCATCACCGACTGCAATTCGTCGTCGCTGCCGCGCAGGCCCAGGAACGTCGGGTCGAAGACGGACATATACCGCTGGAGGCGGCTCTGGCTGTCGCGCTCCGGGTCAATCGTGACAAACACGCCCTGCACATCATTCGCTTCCTGAAGGAGTTCGCGCCGCGCCGCCGCCATCTGCGCCACCGACACCGGGCACACGTTGGGACAGGCGGAGTAGCCGAAGAAGATCAGGACAATCTTGCCCCGCTGATCGCTCAGGCGAAAGGCGCGACCGTTCTGGTCGGTCAGCGTGAAATCGGGCGCGAACTTGGGCGGCTCGATCACGCCGCCGCGCAAACTGTACCCACTGCCGCAGGCGCTCAAGACCAGCGCCGCCGCGAGCCATAGCCAGCTACTCAGAATTGCCTTTTTTCGCATCATGCCCGAGCCCCGCCTTACCTCTAATGACCGCTGATCTGCTCCAGGCTGCGACTGTGGGTTTCAACACCCACGATATAGAGAACCACAGCCCCGATCACAAGGCCAATGGTCAGCGGTAAGTTCAGGCCGAACCAGTTGCCTCCGGCGGTCAGGTAGAGACCGCCAAAAAACGGGCCCACCACACCGCCGAGCCTGTTCACCGCCGATATAATTCCGGAGCGGCGCACGCGCACCGAGGTCGGAAAAATCTCTGCGCCGTAGAACGAGAGCGTGCCGTTAATGGACGTGACGAGAAAGAAGATGACGCCCATGAGCGGAATCATCAGCAGTGGCGTAAAGAGTCCAAAGGTAGCGCCGTATCCCAGCGCAAAGAGCGCGGCGCCGGCGGCCAGAGCGTAGCCAACCAACGTGCCGCGCGTGCCCCATTTGCGCAGCACAATGCTGGTCAGCACCAACGCCGGCAGCGCCGAAAGGGCCGAGACTGCGAGAAAGAGGGACGATGAGGCGCCCGAGTAGCCAAGATTGATCAACATCGTCGGCAACCACGTCACGAAACTGAAGTTGGCCAGACCGGCGCCGAACGCAAAGACGCCAATCGCGATGGTGCGGGCCCTCAGGCTGGTAGGCGCGATCGTTGACGCCGGTTGGGAGGCCGCAATATGGGATTGGACCGATGGGCTTGACTGGGGAGGTGTCGTGATAACGCCGACAAACCTTTCAGCCGAGGCGCGCGCTTCGTCTATTCTGCCCTTCTTGATGAGATAGCGCGCCGATTCGGGGACGACGTTGTTGCGCATGACAAACACAATCAGCCCCAGCGGAATATTCAAAAGCCACATCCAGCGCCAGGCATCCGTTTCGGGCAGGAAAGACTTCAAAACCGCCGAGACAAGAGCGACCTGTAAATAGCCTAACAGCGAGCCGAGCATACCCAGAAACAATAAAGAGCGCGCGCGCCCCTTGGCCGGCAAATATTCGGCGGCCAGCGCGTAGACGATAGGCGCTTCGCCACCCACGCCAAACCCCATGATAAAGCAGGCCAGCAGGGAGTTCCAATAAGCCACCGCCAGCCCGCACAGGCAGGCGATGGAGAAAACGGCGACCGTCCATAACAGCGTGGGACGCCGGCCAATGCGGTCGGCCACAAATCCCCAGACGACGGAGCCGATCACGATACCGCTCAATCCCGCGACGGCCAGATACGACGACTCGACCGCGGACAAACCCCACATCGCCTTCATACCCGGAATGACGAAGGCAATGTTGAACGGCTTGGCGTAGTCGAACGTCAGCGCCGCAACCAACGCGACCAAGAAAATCTGATGCCGACGGGTCAGCGGCGAATTATCCAGCGCGTCAATGATGGCCTGCCCCTCTCTCAACTGCGCCTCCGTGGTAGGCCGCGCTGGTGTGCTTATCTTTCCGCGCCCAACGTTCATAGCCGATGACATGCATTCCACCCCCATTCAATTTGGGCAGGCCAATAAACGTTAGATGGCCTCGACAGGTTCAGCACCTGCGCCTGCATCTATCATAGCCTGAGTTGCGGCGTTTGTCTGTCAGAGGAGTTTGATAATAAGGGGGAGAATGCTTGATGAAACCGCCCTACAGCCCGAAAAGCCGTTACTCGAGCGGTGTGAGGCCGTGCTGGATGGCGAAGCGCGTCAATGCGGGGAGGTCGGCGATATCGAGCTTCGTCATCAGGCGACTGCGATAAGTCTCGACCGTCTTGGGCGACAGCCCTAAAATCCCGGCAATTTCGCTATTGGACTTCCCTTCGACCGTCAGTTGGAGGATTTCGCGCTCGCGGCCGCTCAAGCGATCCAGCGGGCTTGCCGTGCGAGCCGCATCGCGCTGGTGCAGATAATCATCCAGCACCGCGCCCGCGATGCGCTGGCTCAGGTAGCGGCGGCCAGCGTGGACGGCGCGCACCGCGTCCACGACCTCCGCCGCCGCCGATTCCTTCAGCAGATAGCCCCGCACGCCGGCCTGAAACGCCCGGTAGATATGCTCGGCCGTCGAATGCATGGAGAGAATGACGACTTGCGTCTCGGGAGCCGTTTTGGAGATCTGCAGAGCGGCCTCGATGCCGTTCAATTCCGGCATCGAGATGTCCATAATCACCACATTGGGCTGGAGTTGTTGAACCTGTCGCGCCGCCTCGCGCCCGTTGGCGGCTATGCCCACCACACGAATATCCGCTTGCGCCTCCAGCAGGAAGCGCAGCGCCTCGCACAACACCATGTGGTCGTCGGCCAGAAAGACGGAGATCACCGGCTCACCTCGACGGTTACCGTAGTGCCGTGCCCCGGCACAGAGTGCACCCGCAACCGAGCCTCAAGCGCTTCCGCCCGTTCGCGCATACTGACCAGCCCCAGGCCGCGCCGCTCGCCCGGCTGGACCGCCGCCTGTGTATCAAAGCCCACGCCATCATCGGCGATGGACAGCCGGATAGCCGTATCCAGGCACTCCAACTCAATCTTGACCTGCGTGGCCTGCGCGTGTTTGGTGACGTTGTGCAGAGCTTCCTGCGTAATCCGGAACAGCCCGGCCTCCACCGACACGGGCGGCCGCGGCTCTAATTCTTCGGCCTGCGCGACGGCGCGAATGCCGGTGCGCTCCGAGAATTGCGCGGCGTACCAGCGCAGGGCGCTGGCCAGCCCATAATCGTCCAGCACCGGCGGCCGCAGTTCGGTCATCACATCGCGCGTGCGCTCGATGGTTTCCTGCAAAAGGTTCAGGCTGTCGTTCAACCGCGCGCCCACGCTCGGCGGCGCATCGGGCGGCAGTTGACTGCGGATCAGGTTCAGATTGATGCTCAGCACGGTCAGGTTCAGGCCCACCTTGTCGTGCAGTTCGCGCGCCAGCGCGCGGCGCTCCAGGGTCTGCGCCTCTTCCATACGCCTCGAGAGGTCTTGCAGGCTCTCCCGCGCCGCGCGCACCTGTTCAAACAGCCGCGCGTTCACGATCGCCTGCGCGGCCTGATGGGCGATGCCCTGCAACAGCATCATCTCCATGTCCGTGAACGCGCGCGGCTCGCCGGGCGCGATGACGTTGATGACCCCGATCCGTTCATCCTCGCGCAACATGCCCATCGTCAAGATCGTGCGGAGATTCAACTCTCGGATGAGCCCGGCGTTGCGCGCGCCGGTCACGGCCTGTAGATCGGCAATCACGCTGACCGCGCCGTGCCGTTTCAAGGTGTCGCCATAAGCGGCCGCGGGGATGGCCTGATTCTCGCGCAGGTAAGCGCGGGGCAAGCCGTAAGCCGCCGTTTCATTGACGACATCGCGCTCCGCGTCGTAAAGGCCCAGGCTCACCGCTGGGGCAAACAGCGCATGGGCGGTTTCTTCGCAGACCGCATCGAGCACCGTTTGCAGGTCAAGTTGCGCGTTGAGCAGGCCGGCCACGCGCACCAGCGCCTCGGCGCGGTTCGCCTCGCGCCGCAGGCGCTCCTCGGCGGTTTTCCACTGCGCCTGCTCGGCTTGCAGTTGTGCGTTGAGCCGCTCCAATTCGGCCACAGGGTCGCCGACCACCGCTTCCGGTGCGCCCCGCGTCGCCGCCCGTTTCAAATCTTTGACGCCCACGCTCCTACTTTCCCTCTCTGTCTCGGATTCTGCCTCTCTTTGCCATACTACTATCATACTGCCGCGCCGCCAAAACCAACATACCCGCGATGACGAGCGTTGCCGCCGTCAGCATGAAGCCAACGCGAACACTCTCCGGCTCAAAGGTAAAATCAATCTGATGCGGACCGGCGCTGACGAAGACGGCGCGGTAGAGATAATCGGCGCGATAAATCTTCGTGGGCTGGCCGTTATCCCGCGCTGCCCACCCGTTGTACCACGTATCCGTCAGCAGTAGGAAAGCGTCCGACGGCGCGTCCACCTGAACCTGCACATGACGATCAGAGAGCGTGACCAGACTGACCCTTTCGGCGCCGCCGGGAACAGGGCCGCGGTTCTGCCCGCCGACGAGATTGAGCGCCGGGCCGGACGGCATTTCCTCAAGATAGAGCACGGCACGAGGGTCGAAGGCAGGCTGTGTCAGCCGCGCCAGCAGACTCGGAGCGTCTGCTAAAACGGCTCCGGTATAAACCAGCGACGCCCGCGGCAGGGCGCTTTGATTGCGAACAATACGCGCCCGGTCGCTCTCGCTCGCCGGCGCAAAATTCAGCAGATCAAACCGCCCGGCGCGCCACGCCGGAGCCCCGTTAGCCGTCATCGCCTCAAGCGCATAGACCAACCAACTGACTTCGCGCCCGGCGCGCGCGGCCACCTCTAGCTCAATCGCCCGGATGGACGCCGTATTCTCGCCCACTGGAATATCGGCTTGATACAGATGGCGGGTATAGGGCGTGCTGGAGTCATCGTTGGCGGTGAAACTGAACACGACCGGCGCAAGGCGATGCCGCGCGAAGCCGCGAATGTCCGGCCGCTCCAGCGCCCACTCGGCGCTCTCGATTCCCGCGCGGATCGGCAGTCGCATCGCGCGCCCCAGCGTGTCGGTCACGATGATTTGCGCGACCGTATCCCCCTGATTGACCTGCGGCGCGTGCTCAAGCGCCGACACGATGTGGAGGCTCGTTATCGTCTGCGGCGGCGACAACACAAAAGTCCGCTGCGACGACGGCGACGAGGCCACCAGGTTGACCAGCGGCGCGCGCGGGTCGTAAGGCCGGGGGGGAGCAGTCGCGCCCGCATCGGAAGGTTCAGGCGTGGGCCGCGGCGGCACCACGACCCATGCCGCGCCCGACAGGTCGAGCAGGCGGTTGTTGGAGTTCTGGATTGCGTCCAAAATCTGGCTCTGCCGCTGGATTTCCAACGACGAATAGCCCGCCGCCTCCGGCACGCCCCAGCGCAGTAGGCGATCCGGTTGTGTCGCCGAGCGCGGCCACGAGAACACCCGCGCGCCGTCCGTGTGGGCGATGAGCCATTGGGTCACGGGTTCGGGCTGGCTGATGGCTTCAACCGGCACGGCCTGCCAGAAGTCGGAGGCAAAATACGACAGGTCGCCGAGGACGAGCAGGAGCGTGATTGCCCGCAAGAGGGGATAGGAGAGACGGCGGCTGGCGGCCAGCGCCAGCCAGAGCGCGCCCGCGAATAACGCGATGACGCTGGCCGCGAAGCGCGGGTTGCCCAGCCAAACCGCCCACTGCGCGTAGTCCAACAGCCGTTTGGCGGCTGGCAGAAGCCCCGAATTCGGCAGGGCGCGATAGTTCGCGTCAAGCCACGCGGTTGCGGCTTCGCGGTTCGCGCCGATCAGCCCGGCGACGCTGAACGCGCCAATCACCAGCGCTCCCGCCGCGAGCAGAAGGCCAACCGCCGACATCCGTCCACGCCTTGAAGCGTTCTCTCCAGACAGCAGGGCGTGCGCGCCGTTGGCCGCCAGCACGGCCAGCGCAAAATCGGTTACCAGCAAGAAGCGGGCCGGAGCGCGCAGGACATTGAAAACCGGCAGGCTATAGAGCCAGTGATGCACATTGAGCGGCGCGTACTCGGCCATCGCCAACCATACGCTAACCACAGCCACCAGCGCCCAAAACACCGTCTGCCGGTTGCGCCGCAGGACTAAACCGGTGACTACGAGCATCAGGGGCAGAATGCCGACATAGACGGCGGTTTCCCAGTTCGCCCACAGCCCCCACTGCGCGCCCGAGCGGTCGCGGAAGAAATACGGCCAGATCAGCGTGACCAGATTGTAGGGGGGAAAACTGTAAGACGTTGCAAAGCCGTAATCCACGCCAACCCCGCGCGCGCTGGCATTAGCCAGCTCGAGCGTAGGGATCAACTGCGCGGCCGCCATTCCGAAAGCCAGCCCACCCATCAGCAGGGGCACAATCAGTAACCGCGCGACCTTCATCACCACCAACCTCTCCCCTCGCCCCTCTCTCCTCTCCCCTCTCCCATACCTGGGAGAGGGGCCGGGGGTGAGGCCCCCAACGCGGAACACCAGAAACGCCCCCGCCAGCATCCACGTCATGATCGGCACTTGCGCGTGACCGCCCAGCCACTGCAAGGCGTGCGCGGCGGCGGCGACCACGAGCCAGAAGCGCGAAGACCCAGCCCGCGATGACCGAAGCCGCGCGGTTGAATTGCAGATGCCGCGCCAGCGCGTACATGCACACCGCCGACAGCGCCGTCGAGAGCGCCAGCACCAGCACGAAACCTTGCGGCGTGTTCCACCCGATCATCACCCAGTTCAACGGGAACAGCGCGCCGGACTCCGAATCGGCAAACAGCGGGAAACCGTTATAGAGGTCGCCGGTCCACAGCGGTAGTTGCCCCGCGCGCAGGGACTCGGCGACGCGGTGCATGACGGGCCAGAAGTAGTTGGGGATGTCGTCTTCGTAGGGGATCGTCTGGAAGACGAAGTACGGAACGAACGGCAGTAACGCGCCGCCGATCAGAACGCAAAGCGCCAACACACGGGGCTCAAAACCGTTGAGCGTTACGCGTGCACGCGCCAACGGTTTCGCCAGCCGATAAACCCGACCACCGACAACAGCGCCGCGATGACAATGCCAAGCGCCAGCCAGAAGCGGCGCGACCCTTCGACAGGCCCCCGACTTGGATCGGGGGCAGGCTCAGGACGCGGTTGGAAGCGCTCATCGCCGGCCGCGCGCATCAACTGGTGGCGCAGTTCCTCGCGATACGTCGGCGGCGCCTGTTGAACGCTCATCAGGCTCTCCAGATCGCGCGCCAGCGACCACCCCGCCGCCATCATGCCACGGTCAAACAACCAGCGATAGTCGGTGAAAAATCTTCGCTGACTCATCGGCATAGCCTATCACACCACGTATGACACGAGTCCGAGACAGCCGGGACCCAGGTGCGCGGCGATAACGGTGGACATCTCTTGCACAAACCCCTCTTGAATCTTGAACATCTGCCGGGCGCGAGCCATCAACGCCTCGGCGTCCGCGCTCGCCTGCGCGTGAATGACCGCCAGATTGATTGGCTTGTCTCCGACGGCGCCCTCGGTCATCGTCAGCAGGTGATCCAGTGCCTTACTGCGCGTGCGAATGCGCGCCGCCGGAGCCAGCGCGCCGTTGTTGAGGGCAATCACGGGCTTCAGGCTCAAGACCGAGCCAATCAGCGCCTGCGCGTTGGTCACCCGGCCGCTCATCTGGAGGTATTTCAGGGTTTCCGGCGTCAAGAAGATGTTCATGCGCGCGCGGATTTCTTCGAGCCGTTTAAGGATGGCCTGTATGCTCCCTCCGGCCTCGGCCATGCGCGCCGCTTCGAGGGCCATGAAGCCCTCCCCCGCCGACCCGCAGAGGCTGTCGAAGACGTACACCGGCAACTCGCCCGCCAGTTGGCTGGCCGCCAGCTCCGCCGATTGGTACGTGCCGCTAAGCTTGCTGGAGATGAGGATTGACAGCACCGCGTCGCCCGGCCCGGCCGCGCGCCGAAACGCCTCCATGAACTCGCCCGGCGACGGCTGTGAGGTCTTCGGAATCATGTGCGACATCTCGACCTTGCGGTAGAAACTGGCCTGATCGAGGTCAATGTTTTCCTTGAATGTTTCAGTGCCGAAATGGATGTTGAGTGGCACGCTGGTGATCTGGTAGCGCTGGAACCACTCCTGCGGCAGATCGGTCGTGCTGCCCACCACAATCTTGATCATGCGTCTTCTCCTGCAGTAGGGAGTAAGAAGTAGGAAGTAGCCGTGTTTCTCGGCCTCCGGTTGCCATCCCTTACTCCCTATTCCCTTACTCGTAGCCTCGCTTTTTCATCTCGGCCCGCAGTTCGTCGAGCGTGCGATGGAAGAGCGACTTGACTGCGCCTTCGGAGCGGCCCAGCACCTTGCCAATCTCGCTATTCGACTTGCCCTCGCCAAACTTGAGCACCA
>JACQEC010000076.1 GCA_016200765.1 Chloroflexota bacterium
GCGCCCACGCGGCATTTCCGGGCGCACTCCACCAAGGAAAAGGCGACAGGCGTAGCCGAAAAAGCGTAGGTCGTCCGCAGATCGAGACTATGGAATCCACCATCTGAGATCGGTATTGAGTGGGGTTCGATATGGCAGAGATAGAAGTGCGTGCTGTCGAAAAATATATCGGAATGTCGCCGTTCAAAGTTAGACTGGTGACGAATGCGGTCAAGGGCAAACAGGTTGACGAGGCGCTGACCCAGCTCAAGTTCATGAGCAAAGCGGCCGCCGACCCGGTGGCGAAGGCGATCAAGTCGGCGGCGGCCAATGCGGAAGAGAACTTCGCGCTGAACCGGCAAGACCTGTATATCACCCGGATTCAAGCCGACGAAGGGCCGCTGCGCAAGTGGCGCCGCTTTGGAGCGCGCGGGCGCTTCAAGCCGATTCTGAAACGCTCGTCGCACATTACCGTCGTGCTGGGCGAGCGGGAGAGCAGCCAAAAATAGAGGCAGATAGAGGGGCGAAGGCGGCCTCTTCAAAGGTCTATTTAGCGGAGATCATTTATGGGGCGCAAAGTTCATCCTTACGGGTTTCGGCTTGGTGGCATCAAAGACTGGAGCGCGCACTGGTATGCGGACCGCCGCCAGTTCAAGAAGTTGCTGGCCGAAGATATTACCGTCCGCAGTTTGGTGATGAAGCAGGTGGGTTCGGCGGGTATCTCTAACGTAGAGATAGACCGCTTTCCCAAACAAGTGAACATCACCATCCATACGCCCAAGCCCGGCATCATCATCGGGCGCAAGGGCCAGAACGTCAATGTGCTGAAGGCCGATCTCGAAAAACTGACCGGCAAAAAGGTGCACGTGGACGTGAAAGAGATCGCCCGTCCCGAAATGGATGCGTTTCTGGTGGCTGACTCTATCGCCGGGCAGTTGGAGCGGCGCGTGGCGCACAAGCGCGCGATGAAGCAGTCTGCACAGCGGACGATGCGAATGGGCGCGCTGGGCATCAAGATTGTATGCGCGGGCCGCTTGTCGGGCTCGGAGATGGCGCGGCGCGACAAAGTGATTGAAGGCTCGGTGCCACTGCACACCCTGCGGGCGGACATTGATTTTGCCAAGGCGGAGGCGTTGACGACCTTCGGACGCATCGGGGTCAAGGTCTGGATTTACAAGGGGGAAGTGTTGCCGCCCACGCCTGAAGAACTGGTTGTCAAGATCACCGAGGCGAGCGACGAAACCTCGGATGCGCTATAAGAGGTAGTCGAGGAGAGACGAGATGCTGCAACCTAAGCGAATGAAGCATCGCAAGTATCATCGCGGAAAGCGCCGGGGCATCGAAACGCGGGGCGCAGAGGTCAGTTTCGGCGAATACGGCTTGCAAGCGCTGGAAGCGACGTGGATGACGGCGCGACAACTCGAAGCGGCACGCCGCGCGGTGGTGCGCTTTGTCAAGCGCGGCGGCAAACTCTGGGTGCGCGTTTTTCCCGATCATCCGGTGACCCAGAAGGCGGCTGAAACACGCATGGGCGGCGGCAAGGGCGCGGTGGACCATTGGGTTACCGTGATCAAGCCGGGGCGCATGATCTTTGAGATTGCTGGCGTGCGCGAGGACGTTGCGCGCGATGCGATGCGTCTGGCCGCGGCCAAACTACCGATTCGCACACAGTTTGTCGTGCGTGAGGAGTTGCTGGCCGGAGGGGAAGTCTAAATATGCTGACGATTGCGGAAGTGCGGGCGCTGAAAGACGCCGAGCTTGCGGAACGGCTGGACAGCGCCAAGCAGGAATTGATGAAGTTGCGCGAGAAGTACGCCACGCGCCAGTTGGAAGACACCAGCCAGATTCGCCAGGCCAAGCGAGATGTTGCGCGCCTGATGACGGTGCGCCGACAGCGAGCGCTGGGCGCGATGGCACAGGAGAACCGGTCATGAAGGAACGACGCCGCGTATTTACCGGCCGCGTAGTCAGTAACAAAATGCAGAAGACGGTCGTGGTCGTCGTGGAGCGCACGCGCCGGCACCCGCTGTATGGCAAGGTGATGCGGGTGCGGAACCGCTTTAAGGCTCACACCGAAGCGCCGCTGAACGTTGGCGATACCGTGAAGATCACCGAATCGCGCCCGCTAAGCCGTGAGAAGCACTGGATGGTCAGCGAGGTCGTGACCAAGGGCGAAGTGCTTGCGATTCCAGAGGTCGTACTGCCGCCCACGAAGAGCGAGCCGCCAGCCCCGCCGGCGGCTGAACCAATACCGGCCGCAGGAGGGCCAGCATGATCCAGCAGCAAACTCGCCTGCGCGTCGCCGACAACACCGGCGCCAAGGTGATCATGTGCATTAAGGTGTTGGGCGGCACGCGCAAACGCTATGCCACCGTGGGCGACGTGATTGTGGCCGCTGTGAAGCAGGCCGCGCCGGACGGCAGCGTCAAGAAGAGCGCGATCGTGAAGGCGGTGATCGTGCGCACGTCGAAGGAGTATGGGCGCAAGGATGGCTCGTTTATCCGTTTTGACGAGAATGCCGCAGTTATTTTAGACGATGCCGGCGGCCCAAAGGGCACACGCATCTTTGGACCGGTGGCGCGCGAACTGCGCGAAAAGGGCTTCATGAAGATCGTGTCGCTTGCGCCGGAAGTGCTATAGAGATTATTCCCCGCCGGACTGCTGCCGGGGGGGGAATTGAGAGGGCTGAACATGGCTGCACGAGTGAAAAAAGGGGATACGGTAGAGATCTTGTGGGGCGACGAGAAGGGCGAGCGCGCCACCGTTCATGCGGTGATGCCCGCTGAGGGCAAGGTCATCGTCGCCGGCCGCAACATCATCAAGAAGCACCAACGGCCAACCGGCCAGGTGCGGACGCAGGCCGGCATCATCGAGCGCGAAGCGCCGATGCGCTTGTCGAAAGTCGCTCCGGTGTGCCGCAATTGCGATCGTCCGACGCGCGTGGGTTTCCGCATGGAAGACGGGCGCAAGGTGCGCGTGTGCAAGCGCTGTGACGAGGTGATGGCATAACATGGGCATGAAGCAGAAGTTCAAAGATGAAATTGCGGCGCAGCTGCGCAAGGAATTCCAGTACGCCAACCCGATGCAGATACCGCGCTTGAAAAAAGTTGTGGTCAACATCGGGCTAGGCGAGGCGCTGACCAACGCGAAGGCGGTGGACAACGCCGTGCGCGATCTTTCCACGATTACCGGCCAGAAGCCGGTGGTCACCCGCGCGCGCAAATCTATTGCCACCTTCAAGGTGCGGCAGGGGCAAGCCGTTGGCGTGCGGGTCACGCTGCGCGGCGACCGGATGTGGTCGTTCGTGGAGCGATTGATTGGCACCGCACTGCCGCGCGTGCGTGACTTCCGCGGGGTGTCGACCGACGCGTTTGACGGGCGCGGCAACTACACGCTGGGACTGTCGGAGCAACTGATCTGGCCGGAGATTCCCTACGACAGTATTGACAAAGTGCGCGGCATGGAAATAACGATTGTGACCTCAGCGAAGACCGACGAAGAATCGCGCCGCATGCTGGCCTTGCTCGGCATGCCGTTTGCGCGCCCGGGCGGCCGCTAGGCGCTTTATACTCAAACGGGAGTGCTGTATGGCAAAGACGTGTATGACTTATCGGGAAATGCGGCGGGCGTATCCCAATCAGGTGCGCCATCGCTGTCACATCTGTGGCCGGCCGCGCGGCTATATGCGCCGCTTTGCCCTGTGCCGCATCTGCTTCCGGCAGCTCGCCAACGAAGGCAAGATACCGGGATTGACCAAATCGTCGTGGTAGGGTTGCGAGGAGAATGACATGGTAAACGATCCGATTGCGGACATGCTCACGCGCATCCGCAACGCGGCGATGGCCCGACACACGCACGTTCCGATGCCGTCGTCCAAACTGAAAGTGGCTGTTGCGCGCATCCTCCGCGAGGAGGGGTTCATTCAAGATTTTGATGTGAGCCAAGATAAACCCCAACCCGTGCTGCGCATCCGCATCAAATACGTCGAGCAGCGCAAGCCGGCATTGAGCGGGCTGGAGCGGGTGAGCCGATCGGGCCGGCGGGTCTATGCTGGGAGCAAGAGCGTCAAGCAAGTGAAGAGCGGGATGGGCGTCGCCATCCTGACGACATCGAAGGGTATCATGTCGGACCGCAAAGCGCGCCGGCTGAATGTCGGCGGCGAAGTGCTGTGCTACGTCTGGTAGGGGGAGGTCGCTGTGTCGCGCATTGGCAATAAGGCAGTGCCGGTTCCAGCAAGCGTACAGGTAACCTTGCGTGACCACACCGTTGAGGTGAAGGGCAAGCTCGGCACGCTGACGCAGGCTGTGCATCCGGTCATCACCGTGAAGAAGGAAGGCGGCCAGATCGTCGTGACCCGCCCGGACGACACCCCGGCCGTGCGCGCGCTGCATGGGCTGACGCGCGCGTTGATCGCTAACATGGTGGCCGGCGTCAGCGTCGGCTACACCCGCGAGTTGGAGATTCAGGGCGTTGGCTTTCGCGGCGAGGTGCAAGGCTCGACGCTGGTTTTGCAGGTCGGCTTTTCGCACCCGGTGCGCGTGGATGCGCCAAAAGGTATCGCATTCAGCGTAGATAAGGCTGGCCGCATCGTCACTGTCAGCGGCGCCGATAAGGCGCTGGTGGGAGAGATGGCGGCGCGCGTGCGGCGCGTGCGCAAGCCGGAGCCGTATAAGGGTAAGGGTATTCGCTACATGGGTGAGTACGTGCGCCATAAGGCCGGCAAGGCCGGCAAGATTGGTTCCGGCGCGCCCAAGTAATCGGACATCACGGCCAGTTTGAGCATCTGAAGCGCCTATGCAAGGGGTATGTTCATGAAGCAGACGAATTCATCGGTCGCGGCGCGAGAGCGGCGGCGGAAGCACGTGCGCAAGGTGATACAGGGCGAAGCAGATCGCCCGCGCCTGAACATCTTTCGCAGTCAGAAGCACATCTACGCGCAAATCATAGACGATCGCAAAGGCCAGACCATCGCGTCCGCGTCCAGCCTCGATCCGAGCCTCAAGGAGCAGGCGGCGTCTCTGAAGCCGCTTGAGCAGGCGAAGTTGATCGGCGAGACGGTTGCGAAACGCGCGCTGGGCAAAGGCGTCAAGCAGGTGGTCTTTGACCGGGCGGGCTATAAATATCATGGCCGTGTCAAATCACTGGCCGACGGCGCTCGCGCGGGCGGGCTGGAGTTCTAGGAGATCAGGAGAAACGATGTCGAATAATGCCTCGCAAGGAAGCTCGACGGCTCGCGGCGGAGCGGGTGGCAGTCGTGGTGGTCAGGGACGCGGCGGGCCGGGCGGTGGCCGTGGCGGTCAAGGCCGCGGCGGGCCGGGCGGTGGACGCGGCGGTCAGGGGCGCGGCGGGCCGGGCGGTGGACGCGGCGGTCAGGGGCGCGGCGGGCCGGGCGGTGGCCGTGGTGGTCAAGGCCGCGGCGGGCCGGGCGGTCCGCGAGATGGCCAGAGCGCGACGGATGACAAGTACGAAGAGCGAGTCGTGAATATTGCGCGCGTCTCCAAGGTGGTGAAAGGCGGACGGCACTTTGGCTTTCGCGCGCTGGTTGTCGTCGGCGACGGATTCGGCACGGTCGGTATGGGCATCGGGCGCGCGCGCGAAGTGACCGACGCCATTCGCAAGGGCGTTGATCAAGCCAAGAAGCGCGTCATCAAAGTATCGCTGACCGGCAACACGATTCCGCATGAAATTATCGCCAAGTTCGGCGCTTCAAAGGTTTTGCTCAAGCCTGCCTCGCCCGGTACCGGCGTCATTGCCGGCGGCGGTGTGCGCGCGGTGCTGGAGGCGGCGGGCATCCACGACGTGCTGACCAAGTCGCTGGGCAGTAACAATGTGCTGAACGTGGTGGCCGCGACGCTGAACGGCCTGCAAGAGCTGAAAGATGTGGACGTGGAGGCGGCGCGGCGCGGCAAAGCAGTTGCCGACGTCTCGCCGTTCTGGCGGAGGAAGGTCAATGGGTGAGCAGAAGGTGAAGGTAACCTACATCAAGAGCGCAATCGGCTACGATCAAAAGCAGAAGGACACCGTGCGGGCGCTGGGGCTGAGGCATCTGGGCGACGTGGTGGAGCAAACGCTAACGCCGGCAGTGAAAGGGATGCTTGCCAAGGTGCCCCATCTGGTTAAGGTCGAGGGTATACCGTCATGAAGGCACACGAACTCCATTCCGGCGCAGGCGCGACGCACCGCAAGCGCATCGTCGGGCGCGGCCATTCTGCCGGGCAGGGCAAGACATCCGGGCGCGGGATAAAGGGACAGGGCGCGCGCAGTGGCGGCACCAAGGGCCCATACTTTGAAGGCGGGCAGCTGCCGTTTGTGCGCCGCCTGCCGTTTGTGCGCGGCTTTACGAACATCTGGAAAGTGCCGTTTGCGCCGATCAACGTGAAGGAATTGAACAACGCATTTAATGACGGCGACGTGGTCACGCCGGAGACGCTCGCGGCGGCTGGGTTTATCAAGTCGGCGGCTGTGCCGGTGAAGGTACTGGGCCAGGGCGAATTACAGAAGCGGCTGCTTGTGCAGGCTAACGCCTTTTCGGCGTCGGCGAAAGACAAAATTGAGAAGGCGGGTGGCAAAGCCGAGGTGTTGTAGGCGCGCAGCGATGCGCCTCGGAGGCAACGATGCAATCTCAAATTATTCAGTCGGTTGTGAACGCCTTCCGCCTGCCGGACCTGCGGCGGAAAATCCTGTTCACTTTC
The DNA here is from genome assembly GCA_016200765.1 of Chloroflexota bacterium. GTDB lineage: Bacteria > Chloroflexota > Anaerolineae > JACRMK01 > JACRMK01 > JACQEC01. The sequence continues at coordinate 6,672 of JACQEC010000076.1, forward strand.
TTGATCTTGGGCATCTACCGGCTGGCGGCGCACGTCCCCATGCCGGGGGTTGACCGCGACGCGCTGTCGCGGCTGTTCCAGAACAACCAATTGCTCGGCATGTTGGACCTGTTGTCGGGCGGGGCGATGTCGAACTTCTCGGTGGTGGCGATGGGCGTTTATCCCTACGTCACCGCCACGATTGTGATGCAGTTGATCACGCCTATCTTCCCGCAGTTGAAGGAGTTAGCCAAGGAAGGCGAGGCCGGACGGCAAAAGTTGAATCTATACACCCATCTGCTCACGGTGCCAATGGCCGCATTGCAGGCCCTGGGGCAGGCGGCGATCTTGACACGCTCCAACCCGCCGGTGCTGACCAACTTCGGCTTTACGGCCGACCACTGGCTGCCGACGGTCGCAACGCTCTTCACGCTGACGGCGGGCACGATGTTCGCGATGTGGCTGGGCGAGTTAATCACGCAAGACGGCGTGGGACAGGGCCTTTCGATTATCATTCTCGGCGGCATTGTGGCGCAGGTGCCACAGCGCGTCGGGCAACTGCTAGGCAGCAACGTGTTCGGCTTGATCGCGTTTCTGGCCGTCGCGGTTGTGACGGTGGTGGCGATTGTGGTGATACAGGAAGGCCAGCGGCGCATCCCGGTGCATTACGGGAAGCGCGTGCGCGGCACCCGCGTGTTCGGCGGGCAGACGTCGTACGTGCCGATGCGCGTCAATCAGGCCGGAATGATCCCGCTGATCTTTGCGCAGTCCATCTTGATCCTGCCCGGCGTGATTGCTCAGTATTTTACGGTTAGCGATAACCCCACCGTGAGCAGTATCGCCTCCGGCATTGCGACGACCTTCAGCACGCAGAGCACGGTGTATTGGCTTATGTATTTCCTGATGGTCATCGGGTTTACCTACATGTACACCAATATCGTGTTCCAGCAACAGAACCTTCCGGAGACCCTGCAAAAGCAGGGCGGATTTGTGCCGGGCATCCGCCCGGGCAAGCGCACGGAAGAATATCTGAACGCGGTGTTGAGCCGCATCACGCTGGTGGGCGCGGTGTTTCTGGGTCTGGTGGCGCTATTGCCGTGGATCCTGCGCGACATCACCGAGACCAATGTGATGGTTATCACGAGCACCGGCCTGCTGATCGTCGTCGGCGTTGTGCTGGACACGATGAAGCAGTTGGAAGCGCAGTTGTTGATGCGCCAATACGAAGGATTCATCAAGTAGCCGCCAGACCGGAAGCGCCATGAATATCGTCATGATGGGCGCGCCGGGCGCCGGCAAGGGCACTCAAGCCGACCTGATGGAAAGGCGGCTGCGCCTGCCCCATGTGGCGAGCGGCGACCTGTTCCGCGAGAACATCAAGAACAACACCGATTTGGGGAAGCAGGTCAGGGCTATTCTGGATCGCGGCGACCTGGTGCCGGATAGTGTGACGATTGGCATGATTCGCCAGCGCATGAGCCAGCCGGATTGCGCGCAGGGGATTATACTGGACGGCTTTCCGCGCACGATCCAGCAGGCCGAGGCGCTCGACACGCTGTTCGCGGAGCGCGCCGACCGCTTGAACCGCGTTCTGTACATCAAGATAGATAACGACGTGCTGGTGGGGCGGCTGGCGGGGCGCTGGTTCTGCAAGATTTGCCAAACGCCGTATAACGTCGTGTCTAGTCCGCCGAAGGTGGCGGGGGTGTGCGACCGCGACGGCGGCGAGTTGATCCAGCGGCCGGATGACCGCCCCGAAACGGTGGCGCATCGCCTGAGGGTTTACTTTGATCAGACCTCGCCGCTCATCGAGCATTATCGGGCGAAGGGGCTGCTGAGCGAGATCAACGGCGAGCAGGGCATTGAACAGGTGTATGGCGATATTGTCCAGCAGATTGAGGGCGCAACACAGCCATGATCATGTTGAAGCAGCCCGATGAGGTGGCGAAGATGCGCGCGGCGGGCCGCGTGGTAGCAGAGATTCTCGACGCGGTGGGCAAGCAGATTGCGCCCGGTATGAGAACCAAAGACGTAGATGCGATTGCCGTCGAGGTCTTGCAGGCGCATGGAGCGACGTCGCCGTTTTACCATAAGGAGCATTATCGCGGCGGGCCGCCGTTTCCGGCGTCAACGTGCGTCTCGGTCAATGAAGAACTGGTGCACGGCATTCCGAGCGCGCGCGTGTTGAAAGAAGGCGACATCGTCGGCGTGGACGCCGGCGCGGTGTTGGATGGTTGGATTGGCGACGGGGCGTGGACGTTTGGGGTGGGCAAAATTTCGCCGGTTGCCCGGAGGCTGTTGGATGTGACACGCGATGCCCTTTATCGCGCTATCGCGGCCGCCAAAGCCGGCAACCGGCTGGGCGATCTCGGCTGGGCGGTTGAGAGCCATGTGAAGGCGAATGGCTTCTCGGTCATCCGCGAGTACGTGGGGCACGGCGTGGGGCGCGAGATGTGGGAAGAGCCGCAGGTACCGAATTTTGGAACGCCGGGGCGCGGCATCAAACTGCAGGACGGGATGACCATGGCTATCGAGCCGATGGTCGCCGTGGGCCAGCCCAGGACCCGCGAGGCCAAAGACCGCTGGACGGTGGTGATTGCGGACAAGAGCCTCAGCGCGCAATTTGAGCACACCGTTGTGATTCGCAACGGCAGCGCCGAGATTCTAACGCAGTTGTAGTGTGGGCAGGCGTGGACGATAGGCGTTATGGCGTATGCCATGACCTGGGTGAAACAGGCAGGAGGGTGAACCCCATGAAGGTCAGAGCGTCGGTGAAGAAGATGTGTGACAAGTGCAAGATCGTCAAGCGGCACCGCGTGGTGCGGGTGATCTGTACCAACCCCAAGCACAAGCAGCGCCAAGGTTAGGAGCGGAGGTCCATTATGGCACGCATTGCAGGTGTTGACCTGCCCAGGGAGAAGCGCGTCGAGGTCGGCTTGACCTACATTTATGGCATTGGCCTCTCGGCGAGTCAGGCCATTCTGCAGAAGCTGAAGGTCAATCCCGACACGCGCGTGAAGAACCTGAGCGAGGAAGAGATCACGCGCCTGCGCTCCCTGATTGACAAGGAATACAAGGTGGAGGGCGACCTGCGGCGCGAAATCAGTATGAACATCAAGCGCCTGCAGGAGATTGGCTCGTACCGCGGATTCCGCCACCGCCGCAACCTGCCGGTGCGCGGCCAGCGCACGCGCACCAATTCGCGCACACGCAAGGGGCCAAAGAAGACCGTGGCCGGCCGCAAGCGCAGCAAGTCCAAGAAGTAGCCTGTATGACATCCATTGCAAATCGTGTTATAATTGATTTTTGCAGTGGATGCACCCATTGGAGGACATAAATGGCACGAAGACCTGAAGGCACTCGCACCAGCGGGCGCCCGGCCAAGAAAGCTCCCCCGCTCGGGCAGGCGCACATCCAGGCGACATTCAACAATACGATTATTACGTTGACCGACTCACAGGGCAACGTGATTGTCTGGAACAGCGCCGGCACGTCAGGGTTTAAGGGGTCGCGCAAAAGCACGCCGTACGCGGCGCAGCTGGCGGCGCAGAACGCCGCGAAGACGAGCATGGATGCCGGCCTGCGCGAGGTGGACGTATTTATCAAGGGCCCGGGGCCGGGCCGCGAGTCGGCACTGCGCGCGCTGCAAGCGTCAGGGATGAGAGTCCGATCGATTACCGATATCACGCCGATACCGCACAATGGCTGCCGTCCGCGCAAGAAACGAAGAGTCTAAGCAGGAGAATGAATGGCCAGGACTATTGAACCCGTTTGCAAATTGTGCCGCCGCGAGGGCATGAAGCTGTTTCTCAAAGGCGAGCGTTGTTTTACCCCTAAATGCGCGGTCGAGCGGCGCGCCTACCCGCCGGGTATGCACGGCGCAAAGCGCCAGCGGCGCAACAAGTCATCCGACTATGGAACGCAGTTGCGCGAGAAACAGCGCGCCCGCCGGATTTATGGCGTGCTCGAAGCGCAGTTTCGCCGCTACTTTCAAGAGGCCGCGCGAGCGCCGGGCATGACCGGCGTGAACTTGTTGCAGTTGCTGGAACGGCGACTGGATAACGTCGTGTACCGCGTCGGCCTGGCGGATTCGCGGGCGCAGGCGCGCCAATTGGTCAACCATGGCCACGTAACCATCAATGGGCGAGCGAATGATATCCCGTCGGTGGTGGTTAAGCCGGGCGACCTGGTGGCCGTCAGCGCCGTGAGCGCGAAGAAAAAATACTTCAAGGAGAGGAGCGATCTATTGCGGGAGCGCAGGACGCCGGAATGGCTGCAGCGCGACGATGCAAATCTGTCTGCTAGAGTGCTGGGTGTCCCATCACGCGATCAAATTGACGTGACATTGAACGAGCAGTTGATCGTCGAATATTACTCGCGCTAACGGCACGAGAGCAAGGCTAAACACTGGCAGGCGGTGCGCCTGTCCGGTCGTTGCCACTTCTTTCGTTGCCTTTTTTCATGGATAGAGGTGCAGCTTGGTCACGATAATTCTCCCCAAAACCGAGGTTGGATCGCTCACCCAGAATTATGGACGGTTCTTGATAGGCCCGTTGGAAAACGGCTTTGGGATCACGATTGGGAATGCGCTACGCCGGGTCTTGCTGTCGTCGCTGCCCGGCGCGGCGGTCACATCGGTGAAAGTGGATGGCGTTCATCACGAGTTCACGCCGATTGAGGGTGTCAAGGAAGACACCATCGAGTTCATCCTGAATGTTAAACAGCTGCGACTGCGCATGGATGGCGACGAGCCGGTGCGTCTGTCGTTTGACCGCACCGGCGAAGGCCCGATTCTGGCTGGGGACATCGAAACGCCTGCGGGAATCGAGGTTGTTAACCCGGAATTGCGGCTGTTGACGGTGGATTCGGACAGCACGCGCGTGAGTATCGAGTTAACCGTGCAGAAGGGCAAGGGTTATTCGTCGGCTGAACAGCGCGAGAAGCTGCCTATCGGCGAGCTACCGGTGGACGCGATCTTTAGCCCAATCCGCAAGGTCAACTATGCCGTGAAGTCGCAGGTCATCGCGCCGCTGACAAACCTGGAGCGGATTGAACTTGAAGTGTGGACCGATGGGACGATTCGCCCGCTGGAGGCTGTGACGCAGGCTTCGCGCATTCTGGCCAAGCACTTTATCATCATGTCGCGATTGCGCGAAGAAGACCTCGTGCCGCTTGAGGCGGAGGCCGCGGCCACCATCGAGGGCGACCGGCGCGATATGCCGATTGAGGACCTCAATCTGTCCGTGCGCGCCTACAATTGCCTGAAGCGCGCGGGGATTACCAAGGTTGGCGAGGTGCTGGATCGGCTGATGAAGGGCGAAGAAGAGATCATGTCCATCCGCAACTTCGGGCGCAAGTCACTCATCGAGCTGCAGGAGAAGCTGCGCGAGCATGGGTTCCTGGATGAAATGATGGTGAACCCCGAAGGCGTGGCAGAAGAGACCGACGAGGACGAGGAGGAATAGAGCGTGAGACATCAAGTTGGCGGACGCCGATTGTCGCGCAGTACCGGCGCCCGGCAGGCGTTGTTCAAGAGCCTGCTGACGGAGCTGTTCCGCAACGAGCGCATTGAGACCACCGAAGCCAAAGCGAAGGCAGTGCGCAGTCAGGCCGAGAAGTTAATCTCGTGCGCGCGCCGTGGCGACCTCGCGTCTCGCCGCGCGGTCTATGCCGCGCTGTCCTCGGAGGACGTTGCCAAGAAGCTGGTAGAGGAGATCGCGCCGGATTATAAGAACCGGAGCGGCTATACCCGCCTGTACAAGCTCGGGCCGCGCCACGGCGATAACGCGCCGATGGTGTTGCTGGAACTGGTAGATGTCGAGAAGGCCGACGCCAAAGCGTAGAGCCTGATCAGCCGTGCGGCGCACTTTGAAGGCCGTCGTGCAGTATGACGGCACGGACTACTTGGGGTTTCAGGTTCAGAAGAAAGGGCCAACCGTACAGGGGGCGCTCGAACAGGCGCTCCAGCAGGTCACACAAGAGACGGTTCGCATCACCGGCGCGGGACGCACCGACAGCGGTGTTCATGCGCGGGCGCAGGTGGTTTCTTTCAACAGCGGCTGGACGCGCTCACTGGAGGAACTCCAGCGGGCCTGGAACGCGCGCTTGCCGGAAACCATCGCGATTCAGTCGCTGGACGTTACGGCCGATGAGTTTCATGCGCGCCGCTCGGCTAAAGCGCGGACGTATCGCTATACGATTGATAACAGGCCCGTGCGCGCTCCGCTGAGCGACCGGTATATGTGGACGGTAACCGCGCCGCTGGATGACGCCGTAATGCACGGCGCTTTGCAGACTTACGTAGGCGTCCACGACTTTGAAGCGTTCGGGCGCCCGCCGAAAACCGGCGAGAGCACCGAGCGGGAGGTCTTGTCGGCGCGGTGCTGGCGCGAACTCGATAGGGTCAGCGTGGAGTTGAGCGCCAACGCTTTCTTGCAGGGAATGGTGAGGCGGATCGTAGGCGCGCTGGTGGCTGTGGGTTCCGGCCAAATTACGGCGCGCGACTTTGAAGGTCTGCTGCGCGCGCGCGACAAGCGCCGCGTGAAGTGGAAAGCCGCGCCGCAAGGTCTGTGTCTTTGGCAAGTGGACTATGATGATACAGCGGCAGATTCTTGGTGAACGACTGGCAATGACGGAGCACATGTGAAGACATACGCTTTGAAAGAGAGTGAAATCCAGCGCGATTGGTATGTGGTGGATGCCGCCGGGCAGACGCTGGGCCGACTGGCGACGCAGATTGCCACGCTGTTGAGGGGCAAGCACAAGCCGACCTTCTCGACGCATCTGGATAACGGCGACTTCGTGGTTGTCGTCAACGCCGGCCAGATCAAGGTGACCGGAAATAAATTGGAAGACAAGAAATATTATCGCTACTCCGGCTACCCGGGCGGCTTGCGCGAAACGTCGCTGCGCGATATGCTGGCCCAGCATCCGGAGCGGGTGATTACGGCGGCCGTGAAGGGTATGTTGCCTGATAACCGCATGGGTCACCAGTTGATGGGCAAGCTCAAGGTGTATAAGACGGCGACGCACCCGCATAGCGCACAGAACCCGAAGGTCTGGAAAACGGAGGAGAAGCAGCAATGACACCACCGGCTGGCAGGTATGTAGAAGGTGTTGGGCGGCGCAAGACATCGGTGGCGCGCGTGCGGCTGTATCCGGCAGGCGGCAGTTTCACGGTCAACGATAGGCCTGTCGAGCAATACTTCACGCGCGCGATGGATCTGGCCAATATTCAACAGGCGCTCGATACAACCGGCACGAAGGACAAATTCACGGTCTCGGTGCATGTCAATGGCGGCGGCCCGTCCGGTCAGGCTGACGCGGTGCGCCATGGCCTGGCGCGCGCGCTGTTGAAGACCGACGAGGCGCTGCATACGATGCTGCGTAAAGGCGGCTACCTGACGCGCGACCCGCGCATCAAGGAGCGCAAGAAGCCGGGCCTGAAGCGCGCGCGCAAGGCCCCGCAGTACACGAAACGATAAACTCGCGGACGTAGGCGAGAGAAGGGACAGGAAGATTTCTTCCTGTCCCTTTTTTGTTACTTTCATTTCGTCTTTGTTTGCTCTCCCCCCTTCATGCTATAATCCGCCGAAGAATGGTGGGAAATCTGCGGACGAGGAGAAGATAGCTGATGGCAGAGAGCAAAGTCAACCGCCTGCGGAACATCGCACTGATTGGGCACTCCAGCGCAGGCAAAACATCGCTGGCTGAGGCCATGCTGTTCGATGCCGGGGTGACAACCCGGCTGGGCAAGATCGAAGAAGGGAATACGGTTTCGGACTACGACCCGGAGGA
>JACQEC010000077.1 GCA_016200765.1 Chloroflexota bacterium
GTCTTTCGCTCCAGCGGCGCGGGCGGCCAGAACGTGCAGAAGACCTCGACGGCCGTGCGCCTGACGCACCTGCCCACCGGCATCGTCGTCACCTGCCAGAACGAGCGCTCGCAAATCCAGAACCGCGAACTGGCCCTGCGCGTCTTGAAGTCGCGGCTCTATGAATTGGCGCACGCCGAGCGCGAGGAAGAGATCGCGCGCATCAAGGGCAAGCACGGCGGCATGGGCTTCGGCAACCAGATGCGCTCATACGTCCTGCACCCGTACCAGATGGTCAAAGACCACCGCACCGACCATGAGACCGGCAACACGCAGGCCGTGCTCGACGGCGCGCTTGACGAGTTTATCGAAGCCTATCTGCGTCAGCAGATGGCGAAGAAAAATTAAGGAGGCCTCCAATGACGAATCGAAGCAAAGGGCTGGCCGGCGTCGTCGCGGGACAGACGGCGATCAGCGAAGTCTATGGACAGGAAGGCCGGCTGGTTTATCGCGGCTACGACATTCACGATCTGGCCGCAAACACGACCTTTGAAGAGGTCGCCTACCTTTTGTGGCGCGGCGACCTGCCCAGCGCGGCGCAGTTGGCCGCGCTCAAGGCGCAAATGGCCGCCGCGCGCGAATTGCCGGACGGCGTGCTGAAGGCCATGCGCCTACTGCCCCCATCCGCCGCGCCGATGGATGTCCTGCGCACGGTCGTCTCGCGGCTGGGCATCGAAGACCCGCACATGACCCCGACTCCGGATCAGGCTATCGGGCTGACAGCCAAAATCCCGACCATCCTGGCGGCCTTCCACCGCCTGCGGCAGGGATTGGAGCCGTTGCCTGCTCGCCCCGACCTCAGCCACACGGGCAACTATATCTATCTGCTCACCGGCCAAGAACCCACGCCCGTCGCCGCCGAATCGCTGGGCACCTACTTCATCCTGCTGGCCGACCACGGCTTCAACGCGTCAACCTTCACCGCGCGCATCGTGACCTCCACCGCCTCGGACATCTACTCGGCGGTCAGCGCGGGCATCGGCGCGCTGAAAGGTCCCCTGCACGGCGGCGCGCCCTCGCTGGTGCTGGAGATGCTGCAGGCCATCGGCACGCCAGAGAACGCCGAGGCGTGGATGCGCAATCGCTTGAAGCAGGGCCCGATCATGGGCATCGGCCACCGCATCTATCGCGCCGAAGACCCGCGCGCCGAAATCCTGCGTGAGTTGTCGCGCCGGGTGGCCGACGCGCAGTTCTTTCATCTGGCCTGGGAGTCGGAGCAGACCGCCCTGCGGCTGGTGCACGAGAACCCGCGCGCCTCGCGGATGTACACCAACGTCGAGTTCTACAGCGCGGCCACCCTGCACGCCGCCGGACTCCCGCCCGACCTGTTCACGCCGAGCTTCGCCGCCAGCCGCACCGCCGGCTACACCGCGCACATCTTGGAGCAGGTAGCCGAGCACGAACTCATTCGCCCGAACTCCGAGTACATCGGTCAGGTCGGGCGCAAGGTGGTGCCGCTGGCGGAGCGGGGGTAACCCACACCCCAACCCACTCCCGTGGAGGGAGAGGGCGACGGGTGAAGGCTGGGGGTACTGAATTGCCATTGCGAATCGCCGCCTTCATGGTATAGTTATAGCGACATGTCATTCTCTAGGAGAAATCTGCCCTTGCGTTTGCCCGATTCCCAGAGCGGCCAGACCATCGTCCTGATCGCGCTGATGTTCGCCGGGCTGGTTGCCTTTGTCGGGCTGGCGCTCGACGCCGGGCAGGTGTATCAGATGCGGCGGCAGATGCAGAACGCCGCCGACGCCGGATCGTTCGCCGGAGGCCGCGAGTTGGGTCTGGGCGGCGACCAGTTAGCCATCTATAACCAGATCAGCCAGTACACGATCGGCAGTAACGGGGTGGGCAACAGCGCGGATAGCTTCACCGCCGTCTTCCAGCCCAGCGGCGAGGCCGTGACCGCTTCCAACTCGCCGGCGCCCGACGGGGACAACTGTGTGCAGGTCACCAGCCAGCGCACCTTCCAGACTCTGATCATCTCGTTCCTCGGCTTCAACACGCTGACCGCCTCCGCCGACGCCACGTCCTGCTCCGGCTCACTGCAAACGTTGAGCGCCGCCGCAGCGACCAGCCCGAGCGGCACGGGGCCGGTGCTGTGGCCGATGGTTGTCTTTCAACAAGACTTCGACTACGGCGCGACCTATAACCTGTGGGATAACCTTCCCAATGCGCCCGGCAACTTCGGCTTTGTAGACTTTAATGGCGGCAACAATAACCGAACCGAACTGTCCGACTGGCTGCGCAACGGCTACGGCGGACCGTACTACAACATCCTCGGAAACACGTGCGGCGGTCTGGGCACCACGGTGACCGAGTTGAGCGTGCCGGCCTGCCTGCCCGGCGACACGGGCGTGAAGTCGGCGGTGGCCGACGACGCGGCTAGCAAGATCGGCAGTGATGTGACCATTCTGGTCTACGACCAAGCCTATGGGCAAGGCGCCAATACCAGTTATCATGTCATCGGCTTTGCCATGTTCACCGTGACTGCGGTCAATTTTTTTGGCAACCCCAAAGCCATCCAGGGTACATTTAAGCAGTGGGCTTTGGTCGGCCAGGTTGGCGCCAGCACGCCCAACTATGGCGTGACGGCGGTCAAACTCACCAGTTCTCACAGCGCCCAGAACACACCCGCCCCCACCAACACGCCACAGCAAGTAGCAACCAACACGCCCATCCCAACCGCGACCGGCACGGCCACCCCAACACCCACACGCACCCCGACTCCGACCAGCACGCCAACCTGTAAGACCGTGCCGAACCTGATTGGCCTGACCGTCGCCAACGCGCGCACCGCGTGGACCACCGCCGGTTTCACCGGCACGTTCACCCCTAGCAGCGGCCAGGACAACAAGAGCGTGGATACACAGACCCTCACCGCCGGCTCCTGCCAGCTGGCCACGTCCAGCATCACGGTAACATTCCACTAACCCCTGCCTTCCGTCATTCTGAGCGGAGTGAAGAATCTCGGCTGACTGCCTGAAAGAGACTCTGCGCTCCGCTTCATCCCTGCCGCGTGCTGTGCGCGAGACAACCGTAACGGAGAAGCCCCCCGGCACTCCCCTGTCCAAGACGGTACTCTCTCGCTATTGCCAAACGCCTGCCAGGTGCTATAGTACGATTAGCCTTGAAGGTGCGGCACGCTGAACGCTAGCGAAGCGAGGTACGTAATGAATAAACAGACAACTCATCCCCAACGGCAACGCGGCCAGTCCGTTGTGCTGATTGGCCTGATGATGGTGGGCTTGGTAGCCTTTGTGGGGCTGGCGCTGGACGCCGGACAGTTCTACGAGATGCGCCGCCGGATGCAGAATGCGGCGGATGGGGGAGCCTACGCGGGCGCGCGCGAGTTGAGCAATGGCAACAGTCAGGGCACGATCTACGACCAGATCAACCAATATACGGTGGGGAAGAACGGCGTCGGCAACGGGGCGGACTCGGCGACGGCGATTTTTCTCCCCAGCGGCAGCCCCGTCGTGTCCGGCGGCTACGGCGTGTATCCACTTGCCAGCGATAACTGCGTGCAGGTATCTACCCGCCTCACTTTCCAGACCCTGCTCATCTCATTTCTCGGATTCCAGACGCTCGACGCCAGCGGCGATGCAGTGGCTTGCAGTGGCACGTTGAAATCCACCAAGACGGATTTGTGGCCGGTGGTGGTGCAACAGCAAAACTTCCAGTTCGGCAGTGAATACTGCTTGTGGGATCAAGGCGAGGGCTGCGGCAATACCGGTCCGGGCAACTTCGGCTGGCTGGACTTCAACGGCGGCAACAACAACTCCGGCGACACAGCCAACTGGCTGGAAGATGGCTACAGTGGGCCGTATCAAACCTATACCGGCAATAGCTGCGGCACCAACAACGGGATGGTGTCCAGCATCGTCGCGCCCATCTGCCTGCAGGGCGACCCCGGTGTCGCCACCACGAACGACATCCGCGACGCCGCGGCCAGCAAGATTGGCCAGGATGTGACGGTCCTCATCTACGACTTGACCTACGGTTCCGGCTCCAACCTCACCTATCATGTCATCGCCTACGCGCGCTTTACGCCCACCAGCATCAATTTCAAGGGCAACATCAAAGAGATTCGCGGCTCGTTCAAGAAGTGGACCCTGCCCGGCGAGATCTGCACGAGCGGCTGCGGGCCGGATTTCGGCGCCAAGGGGGTGAAACTGTTCAAAAGCACGGTGGCGCTCAACACGCCCGCACCCACCAGCACCGCCGCCGTCCCGACCTCCACGCCCACGCGCACAGCCGTGCCTAGCGCGACTGCCACCGCTACCGCGACAGCGACGAGCACACCGACCAGCACCTCCACGCCGGTGGGCGCCACCCCCACGCCGGCCCCGCCCACCGCCACACCGTCAACCACACCGTTGCCCACCAGCACGCCCTGCGGCGGGCTGGTAGTGCCGAACTTTGTGGGAATGGTGGTGATTGACGCGCGCAACCTGTGGACCACCGTCGGCTTCACCGGCATCTTTAGCCCGGAGCGTGGGTCGAATTACAAGGTCGTGCTGTCGCAAAGCCTGACGCCCGGCTCGTGCCAGCCGCGCACGATAAACATTGACACGGTGGTTAGCTAAGGTCGCCCAGCGCGCCGCGCACAAAGCCGCCAGACGCTTGCAGGCGGCGGCGCGCTTCAGCCGCGCTCACTCCGGCCAGCCTCATCACCATCGCCGTCTTGACCTCCCAATTGACGCGCGGCAGCAGGCGGCGCGCGCGCGCTTCGTCCATGCCGGTGGCCTCGCAGAGGATGCGCGCCGCGCGCGCTTTCAGCTTCTCGTTGCTGGCCTGCACATCCACCATCAAATTGCGATACACCTTGCCAAGTTGCACCATCGTCGCCGTGCTGAGCATGTTCAGCACCATCTTCTGCGCGCTGCCGGCCTTCAGGTGCGTCGAGCCGGAGATGATCTCCGGGCCGGTCATCGGCGCGATGACCACCTCGGCGAGGTCGGCCAGCGGCGATGGCAATGAGTTAACCAGCGCCACCCGCGCCGCGCCAACCTTCTGCGCACAGCGCAGAGCGCCGACCACGTAGGGCGTGCGCCCGCTGGCGGCGATGCCCACCACCACGTCGGCGCGCGCCAGACCCAGATTCTGCAGGTCGCGCGCGCCCGCCTCTGCGTCGTCCTCCGCGCCCTCGCTGGAGCGCACCAGCGCCGGATAGCCGCCGGCAATCACGCCCTGCACCCGTTCCGGCGGCACGCCAAAGGTCGGCGGGCATTCGCTGGCATCCAATACGCCCAGCCGCCCGCTGGTGCCGGCGCCGACATAGATCAGCCGCCCGCCCTGCGCCATGCGCGCGGCGATCAACTCAACGGCCTGCGCAATCTGCGGGAGCTGGGCGCGCACCGCCCGCACCGCCTGCGCGTCCTCGCGGTTCATCGCGCGCGCGATCTGCAAAGGCGACCACTGATCGAGGTCGCGATAGCGCTCGTTGGTCCCTTCGGTAGCCAGTTGGCGGAGATTGACCCGGCTCATGTCGTCCTCCTACCGCGCCGCGGCGACGATGCGATAAAGCGCGCCGTTGCTGAACCCCAGCGCGTACAGTTCGCCCTGCTCGTCTTCGCCAAATGAACTGATGGGCACGCCGCTGTCGATCAACTCCGTCTGCGCCCATGCGCCGCTGCCTGCGCGGGACAGCGCCCAGAAGCGCCCCGTGCAGTAATCGGCAAAGAGGTACGCGCCGGTCAAGGGCGCCTGCGCCTTACCGCGATAGACATAGCCGCCGGTGATTGAGCAGTCGCCGCGGCCGTGCGCGTATTCGGCCACCGGCGCGACGAAGGCCGACGCACTGCACGATGCGCCGGGCGGATAGCAGTGCTTGCCTTCCAGTTTATTCCAGCCGTAGTTCTCGCCGCCTTTGGAAGAAGCCGGTTGGAAGTTGACCTCCTCGTAGGTGTCCTGACCGACGTCGGCGATATACAGGTCTCCGCTGACGCGGTCAAACGAATAGCGCCACGGATTGCGCAGACCCCACGCCCAGATTTCCGGCCGGTAGCCCGCTTGGGCGATGAAAGGGTTGTCCTTCGGGATGCCATAGGGCGTTCCGCTATCCACATCAATCCGCAGCAGCTTCGCCAAGAGCGAGCCGGGGTTTTGCGAATTGCCGTAGCGGTCGCCCGCGCCGCCGCCGTCGCCCAGCCCGATGTACAAATAGCCATCGGGGCCAAAGACGAGATTGCCGCCGTTGTGGTTGGCGGCGGGCTGTTTGACGCTCAACAGCACCGCCGCGCTGTTCGGGTCGGCGCGGTTAGGATCCGACGAAACCTTGTAGCGCGCGATGACCGTGTTGCCGCCGCGATCGGTGTAGTTGACGTAAAACTGCCCGTTGCTCTTAAACTGCGAGTGGAACGCGATGCCGAGCAAGCCCTGCTCACTGCCGCTGGAGCCGACCAGCGGGGTGATATCGAGGAACGGCTGGGCCAGCAGTTCGCCGCGCACGACGCGGACCACGCCAGCCTTCTCGACGACGAACAACCGCCCGCTGCCATCGCCGGCGTTCTTGGCATCGGTGGGCAAGCGGAAGCCGCCGATAGTTCGTTCCAGCCGGATGGTCGTCTTGGCCGGGTCAAAGAGGGTAACGGCGCTGGCGCGCGCGGGCGCGGTGCTCGTCGGGGTCGCGGTCGGCGTGGGGATCGCGGTGGGCGGGACGGGGGCCGTTGGCGAGGCCGTGGGCGGCGGGGGCGGAAGGGTGGTGGGTTGGAGAACCACAGCCGTGGGCGGCGGGTTGGCGGGCGCAGAGCCGCTGCAGGCCGCCAGCGCGAGCGTGGTGAGCATGAACAGCGCGAGCGTGGAAAGGCGCATGACGATGATCCTTGTAGAACCATGATGGGAAAAGTTCCCGCGCAGGCAGACGCACACCTCTGACGCGCGAACTTCGCGCCCGCCGAGTGGCGGTGCGGGGATAATTTACGCGAAATATGCTACCGCGTCAACCGCCCGCGCCGCGCTTTACCTTTGGCGCATCAGCGTGTATCATCAGCCTATGCCCTGGAACACCATCGGCCACGAGTGGGCGGTCAACCTGCTGGCGCGCGCCGCGGCGACGCAACCCTCGCACGCCTACCTCTTCACCGGCCCGGCGCAGATCGGCAAGCTGACGTTGGCGCTGGATTTCGCCCGCGCGCTGAACTGCGTGGGGCCGGGCGAGCGACCCTGCGGCCAGTGCCGCTCTTGCCAGGCCATCGCCGCCGGCCGTCATCCCGACGTGAGCCTTGTGCGGCGGCTGCCCGACAAAAGCGAAATCGCGGTCAAGCAGTTGCGGGATGTGCAGAACGAGCTCAACCTGCGCCCGTATGAAGGCCGCTGGCGCGTTGCCATCATCGAGAACATGCACGAGGCCAACCTCAACGCCGCCAACGCCTTCCTGAAGACGCTCGAAGAGCCCGCGCCACAGGTCGTGCTGTTGTTGACGGCCAACACCCCTGAAGCGCTGTTGTTGACCGTCCGCTCGCGCTGTCAATCCGTCCCCATGCGCCCCCTGCCGATCACGCAAGTCGAAGAGGTTCTGCGCGAACGCTTCGGCGCGGACAGCGAGCGCGCGGCGATGGCGGCCCGGCTCAGCGGCGGGCGCCTCGGCTGGGCCATGGAGGCCATTCAGGATGAAGAACGGTTGGCGGCGCGCCGCGAACTGCTGCAGACCCTGCTCGACAGCGTGCCGCAAGGCCGCTCGGCGCAGATTGAGCTGGCCGGCCGCCTGACCCGCGGCGACCGTGACGTGCGGGGCGTGCTTGACCTCTGGCTGTCGTGGTGGCGCGACCTGCTGTTGGTGAAAGGCCAGTGCGCCGGTGCGATTGTCAATCTGGATGAGCGCGAGCGGCTCCTGCGCGACGCCGGGCATCTGGAACTGCGCGCCATCGGGCGATATCTGACCATCATTGAGGACGCGCGCCAGCAGATAGAGCAGAACGTCAACGCCCAGTTAGCGTTGGAAGTGGTGCTGATCAACGCGCCGGTATAGAAAACAAAGGGCAGGATTCCTCTCCTCGCTCGTGGCGGATAGCCATATCCGCCACTGAGAGCCGCTGGATTTGCGACCAGCGGGAGTCCAGCGGGAGAGAACTTCGTCACTAACGACTATTGAGGAGCCCTGCCCTCTAAATTCTCTTGATTGCGAAGTAATAGCATATATGATATTTGGATTCTCTTGAGCTCGACCTGATTGCGTTGGAGGAAAGGTATGGCCACGAATAACAAGAAGTCTCCAATGAATCGCCGCGTGAAAACGGCAGATGAGTATCTCAAAGAACCTTATGCGCGAATCCTGACGCCTGATGCTGAAGGCAAGGGTTATACGGCGGAGATTCTCGAATTTCTAGGTTGTATTGCGCAGGGCGACACCGCAGAGGAAGCCTATACAAGCCTGGAGGAAACCGCCCGGGAGTGGATTGAAGCCGCTGTGGAATCCGGGCAAGAGATACCTGAGCCGTCAACCAACATTGGGTATGCCGGAAAGGTAGCGCTCAGATTACCTCGCAGTCTGCACCGCCAAGCGGTGCGGATGGCGGAGCGAGATGGCGTCAGCTTAAACCAATTTCTGGTTGCGGCGGTTGCAGAACGGGTGGGAGCCACAAACTTATATGCGCGTATGTTGGAACGATTGCAACCGGGAGTGGCGCAAGCAACCCTCAACGTGGCGAACAACGAATCCAATCACCTGACCATGGATGCCGCTATCGTGAATTCCTCTGCTAGCGCTCCCCCGCGCAGAACACGCCGTCGTTAGTCATGGCAATACCATACTTGACACACCGAAGAACATAATGCAGTGAGCACAAAAGTTTAGGTATATCGAGTATCAGTCCCTCACGAAAAGGCGGCGGAGCATCCCCTCTGTGGTACAGCCTAAAACGCTGAGTGGGGATGGGGAGCGTAGGCTTCAGCCGGTCAATGACGCGCAACACGTCAAGCAAGCGCGAGCTATGCCCGTCCGGCTGAAGCCCAATGGCATTAAGTTAAGCGGTGAGCCGCCGGCGATAGCGCTGATGACGCAGACTGCGCGAATGTTTCAGGACCCGACGCGGGAGGTGACGCCCCTCCCGTTGGCGTGTCGGACTGAGCTGAAACAAA
>JACQEC010000078.1 GCA_016200765.1 Chloroflexota bacterium
CGAGCGCGCGCAGGCTGACCGTTGCGGCGAGACCCGCATCGGCCGCTTTGTGCTTGAATTGGGTATAGCCGATAGCCAGCGGGCCGGGAAAAACGTCGCGGGTGAAGCCGAAGACGATCTGCTTCAGCGGCGCTTCCACCGGCTCCGGCGCGCGCAGTTCGCTGTCCGCCGGCAATCGGACCTGCACGCCGCGAAAGCGGGGGAGCATCTCGTCGAGGCTGGGGTATGATTCGTCGGTGACGACGGTAAAGCGATAGGGGTTCGCCGCCAGCGCGGGCGACGAATCGGGCCCCCGATCAAAGTCGGGGGCAGGCGCAGCGCGTGGATACCAGGCCGCGTCAATGAACAGCATGTCCCGATCGTTAAAGTGGTCGTCGGGGATCGGCTCGCCCATCAGCCATGCCTCGAAGCCTTTGGCGGCAATACGGATGAGGTCGGCTTCGGAAATATCCCAGCGCGTGTCCACCTCGCGCGCGAACGCCTCGAAGATATGAACATGCAGAAAACTCAACGCCGTCGCGGTCAATGTAAATCTGGAATGGAAAGTGTGAAAAATCCTTGTACCGGACGTAGTGGTGTCTCACGAGTAGGGCCTTTGTCTCCGACGCGGGTAAGCCCCGTTTGAAGCCGCTGAAGGGGCCAGCCCTGAGCCTGCCGAAGGGTGCGGGGTCGGAGGTGTGCTTTTCAGCCGGGGCGCGCACGGCCGTCAGGTGAGGCAGACCGCTACCGCACCGTATAATTATGCTTCGTCAACACTTCGACAATCTGCTGGTGCGTCACCTGAGCGGGGTCGTAGGTCACCAGCAGGTCCTGCACATTGCCCTGCACATCTTGTACCCCGGACAGCGTGCGGATGTCCATCAGCAGGATGTTCAAATCCTCGACTGAAAGCGCGCCGGAATATTGAATCTGTTCCGTGATGAGCCGGGGGGTAGCCGTAGGCAGAGGAACCGCCGTCGGGCTGGGCGCTCGCGTGGGCGTTGCCACAGCGGCGGTCGTCGCCGTGGGCGCGGCGACGGGTGTGGCCGTAGCTGGCGGCGCGCTGCAACCGGTAAGCCCAACGACAACGCTGATCAGTTGCGCCACAACAAGGCGGTTCAACAGATTCGCAACTTCACGCCGCGAAAGCGTGAGATAGCGGATTAACGGATGGGAGCGCCTGTCTTCGGCTAACCAGCCCTCCCCAATAAAATGCATCAATCCGTTAATCCGTTAATCCGTTATCCTAATCCGCTGAAGCCGCTGAATCCTTACGCGCTGGCCAAGCTCAACACCGCGCGGGCGATGAGGTTCTTGGCGATGTCCACCTTGTAAGCGTTCTGGCTCATCGGGCGCGCCTTGACCAGCGTGAGGTCGCCGGCGTTCCGCGCAGACTTTTCGTCAATCTTCTGCCCTTTGAGCGCGTCCTCGGCGGCCGTGGCGCGGTAGGGCGTCGGCGCAACCCCGCCGAGCACCACCCGCCCGTCCTTCCACACGCCGCCTTCGATCTGTCCAGCCACGGCGACGCTGACCACGGCGAAGTCATAGACGTCGCGCTGGGTCACCTTGATGAACGCGCTCTTCCAGTTCGCCGCCGGCGCCGGCACAGAGATCTCGGCGAGCAGTTCGTTGTGTTCCAGCACCGTTTCCTTGAGCACGTTGGTGCGCGGGCCGATGAAGAACTTGTCCAACGCCACGTCCTTGGCGCCGCCGGGCCCCACGACCTTTGCGGAGGCGTTCAGGGCGATCAAGGCGGGCGCTGTGTCGGAGGGGTGCACGATGTAGCACAGTTCGCCTTCGAGGATCGCGTGGTACTGGTTCTCGCCGGTAACCGCGAAGCAGAAGTCGCCGCCCTTCTTGTAACAGGCGAAGTCCTTGCCGCGCAGGTACCAACAGCGCGGGCGCTGCATCAGGTTGCCCGCGATGCTGCCGACGTTGCGGATGGCCGGCGAGGCCGGCGAGAGCGCCGACTTGGCCAGTCCCGGATAGTTCTTCAGCACGTCCGCCGACTCGGCCACCGTGACCAGCGGGGTGAGCGCGCCTAACTTCAGCCCGCCGGCGGCGTCGAACTTGACGTAGCTGGTGTTCGGGATGGTGCGAATGTCAATCAACAGGTCGGCGCGCGGCGCGCCGGGGCCGTTCAGGTCGTCTTTAATCCAGCCGAGCAGGTCGCTGCCGCCCGCAATCACCTGGGCGGCGGCGTTCTTGCTCAACATGGCGACGGCGTCTTCCCAACTCGTCGCGGCGTAATATTTGAAACTTCTCATAGGTTCGTCTCCTCTTAGGGCGGGCGCAAGGCCACGCCCCTACGCTTTCTTCTTCAGCGCTTCCATGACCTTCTTCGGGTTCATGGGCAGCGACTTCAGACGGATACCGGCCGCATGGTAGATCGCATTGGCAATGCCTGCTGCCGGCGGCATCAGCGCCGGTTCGCCGATACCTTTCGCGCCGAACGGCCCGACCGCGTCGTTGGTCTCGATGAACAGCGACGTGATCTTGGGCGTGTTGTTAATCATCAGCATCTTGTAGTCGTCGAGGTTGGCGCTGACGGGGATGCCGGTGGCCTTGTCGTAGATGTAGTCTTCGGTCAGGGCAAAGCCGATGCCCTGCATCGAGCCGCCTTCCACCTGACTGCGTATCGTGAGGAGATTGATGACCCGGCCGACATCGTGCGCCTGCAGGACGTCCAGCACCCGCACCACGCCGGTTTCGGTGTTGACCTCGAGCTGGCCGTCCACAATCACAAAGCCAGAGGCGACCGCCTGCGCGAAGGTGAGCGGCTTGACGGAGGCGTCGGGCTTGTAGGAAATCAAGCCTTCGTTAATCTCCAGTTCGTCGGCCTTGACGTCCTTCTTCAAGTCCTTGCTC
Source organism: Chloroflexota bacterium (assembly GCA_016200765.1). GTDB lineage: Bacteria > Chloroflexota > Anaerolineae > JACRMK01 > JACRMK01 > JACQEC01. The sequence goes on from JACQEC010000078.1 coordinate 2,848, forward strand.
CACTTGCTGGCGGCGTTCACCAGCAATTGCTGGCGGGCATCCTCGGCCGCGGTTTTGACCGCGAGACCGATCGACTTCGTGGCGCGGCTGCCCGCGACGACACCCGTATCGCTGGTGAAGGCGGTGTCGGGCGGGGTCACGCTGACCTGCTCCAACTTCACCGAGAGCGCCTCGGCGACGATCATCGCCCAGGTGGTGCGCTGTGAGCCGCCGATATGCGCGCCGCCCTGCACCACCCGCACCGACCCGTCTACCGGGATTTCGACCACCGCCGTCATGGGCGGGCCTTTGCTCCCTTTGTTGGAAGCCAGCGCCATGAAGCCGACGCCGCGCTTAACCGGCCCTGTCCCAGAGTTGACGGCGTTCCAGCCCTTCCAACGTTCCTTCCATTTGAACGCTTCGGCCCCTTTGACGATGGACTCGCGCAGGCCGTTGCTCGACCAGGGCTGCTTCGATTCGGGGTCGCCGGTCTCGTTGAGGTTCTTCAGTCGCAGTTCAACCGGGTCCATGGACAACTTTTCGGCGGCCTCATCCATCAGCAATTCGAGCGCGAACACGCCCGACGGCTCGCCAACGGCGCGCCGCGCGCCGGCGACGCCGGTGTTGGTGATGACGCCGACCCCTTCCAAACTGATGTTCGCGCAGGTGTATTGCACGCGCGCCGCGGAGAGCGTGTCGGAGGCGAGGAACCCCGCGAACGGGCTGTAGGCGCCGGCCTGCGCGATGGAGCGCGCCTGAATGGCGGTCAGCGTGCCGTCCTTTTTAAAGCCCAGCTTGATGGTCTGATAGACCGGGTAGTGATGGGTGGCTTCCATGAAGACATCGGTGCGGGTCAGCTCGTAGCGCACCGGCCGTCCGGTCTTGCGCGAGAGCAGGGTGACCAGCCAGATGTACGGAAAGGCGATGCCGGCTTTGTCGCCGAAGCCGCCGCCGGTGAACTCCGAGATCACGCGCACGCGGCTGGTGGGCAGACCAAATGACGCGGCGACGCTGGCCGCGGTGGAGTGGGTGTACTGGCTGGTAATCCAGATCGTCAAGTTGTCGCGGTCCCACTTGGCGACGGCCATGTGCGGCTCCATCGCCACATGCTGTTGGTCCTGCGTGTCCACGACGTGCTCGACCACCAGATCGGCGTCGGCGAAGCCCTTGCTCACATCGCCGCGTGTAGCTTTGAAGGGTGTGCCGGCGAGGTTGTTCTTGAGCGTGCTGAGCGCCAGCGGCGCGTTGGGCTTTTCGGCCTCGCGCGCGTCAATCACGAAGGGCAGTTGATCGTACTGCACGTCAATCAGGTTGAGCGCGTCTTCGGCGATGGTCTCGTTGATGGCCGCCACCGCGGCGATGGGGTCGCCCACCAAGCCCGGTTCAGAGGCGAGGATGGGGCGCCCGCCGGCGGTCATCTTTTCCGGGATGTCCTTATAGGTCATCACGGCCTTGACGCCGGGCAGTTTCTCGGCCTTGCTGGTGTCAATGCTCTTGACTCGGGCGTGGGGCAGGGGACTGCGCTTGACGCGCACGTAGAGCATATCCGGAAAATAGATGTCGGCGGTGAAGCGCGCGCGGCCGGTGACAATCTTGTAGCCCTCCAGGTCGCGCTGCTCTTTGCCGATAATGGTGAAGGCGGCCGCGGGCTTATCGGCGGAGCGGGCCGGCGGCGCGGCGGGCGACTCGGCGTTCGCTATGCCAGCCTGCAAGGCCGCGAGGCCGTACAGGTCCACAAACTGCTTTTCAGCAGACGTGAGTTTGTCGTAGTCGAAAGTTGTGACTTTGGATGTCGTAGGCATTTCTTCTCCTTTAGGCCATCTGCTTGGCAGCGGCTTGGACGGCTTTGAGGATGTTGGGGTAGGCGCCGCACTTGCACATGTTGCCCGACATGTGAGCCATGATCTGCGCATCGGTCGGGTTCTTGGTCTTGTTCAGCAGTTCCACCGCGCGCATGATCTGGCCGGGGGTGCAGAAGCCGCACTGATAGCCCATCTGCGTCCAGAAGGCTTCTTGCACCGGGTGCAGTTTGCCGCCCTGCTCCAGCCCCTCGACGGTGACGATCTTCTTGCCCGACTCGCGGATGGCGAGCAGTGAGCAGGAGTTCTGGGCCACGCCATCCACCAGCACCGTACAGGCGCTGCACATCGAGCCGTTGCAGCCGAGCTTGGTGCCGGTCAGGCCGAGATCGCGCTTGAGCACTTCGATAAGCGTGGTCTGCGGCTCGATGGCGAGGCTATAGTCAAGGCCATTGACGTTGAGTTTAACCAGCTTGGCACCGCTGACCGGCTCGACGATTGCCGTAGCCGGGGCGGGTTGGGCAGGCTGCTGGACGGGCGGAGCCGGTTTGGCTTGCTCGACGGGCTTGGCCGGCTGGAGCGCTTGCAAACCGGCTGTGGCGGCAGCGCCGACGACGAGGCCCGCGCCTGCGCCGATGAGGAACTGGCGACGCGTGACCGCAGTCGAGCGCGTGTCCATCGTTTCCTCTTCGGGCGACTGGCCGGGCTTATTCCCTTCTTCGTTCATTTTTCCTCCTTACCGACAACAAAAAAAGTGACAGCGTACTCTGGCGGTGTGACGCGGTGCGGCGATGCGAGTCAAGATTACTCTTGGTAAAGGGGGATTACAAGAGTATCAGAGTGCCAAGTTTTGGCACAGAAGGGCCACATGGTCTCAGGCGGGTCTTGTGCCCGCCCGGGGGCGGGCAGGGGCAAGCCCTGCCCCTACAGATGGCCATCGGCCATCCGCCATCGGCTAGATCAGCCCGCGGCGACTGGCTTCGATCACGGCCTGGGCGCGGCTGTCCACGCCGAGCTTTTTGACGAGGTCCTGGACGCGGCGCTTGACGGTGCGCTCGCTCATATAGAGCTGGGCGGCGAGATTTGCTGAGCGCTTCGAAGCGTTCGAGGACTTTGCCCATCAGGTCGGGGGTCACCAGCCGCTCGCCCTGGTGCACGGCGCGTATCGCCTGCGCTACCGTTTCATCGGACGCGCTCTTCAAGATGTAGCCGTGCGCGCCGCTGCCGAGCGCCTCGGCTACATACTGGTCGTCATCGTAGGTGGTCAGCACGATGATGCGCGCTTCGGGCACGCTCTGCCGCAGCTGCGGAGCCGCTTGCAGGCCGCTGATGCCGGGCAAGCGGATGTCGAGCAGGATCACATCGGGCTGGAGGCTAGCGGCGGCGCTCAACGCGCCGGCGGCGTCCTCGGCCTCGCCCACCACTTCCATATCCGCCGACGTGCCAAGCAGATGGCGCAGGCCGCGCCGCACGACGGCATGATCGTCCACGATGAGGACACGGATGGGTGGCATAGCGCCCCTACGGGGTCAAGCGCAGGCAGACGCGCGTGCCGCGCCCCGGCTGTGACGAGACGTCTAATTGGGCGTTGATAACCTGTGCGCGCTCTCTCATGCTGTGCAGGCCGACATGGCGGTTGTTGTTGTCGGCGAGCGCGGCTTCGACATCAAAGCCCTGCCCATCGTCGGCGATGGTCAAGGACAGCCCTGAGCCTGTCGAAGGGGCCGGCTCAAAGGCGAGCGCGACCTGCGCGTGCCGGGCGCGGGCGTGGGTCATCACGTTATGCAGGGCCTCCTGCACAATGCGGAAGATAACGACCTCGACCGGCGCGGGCAAGCGCGCCGGCACGCCGCTGGCCCGAACGTCGCAGTGAACGCCGGACAGGGCTTCAAAACTGGCGGCGTAGCGCTGGAGGGCAGGGAGCAGGCCGCCGGCGGCATCGAGCAGCACGGGGCGCAGGTCGTAGATGGCTTGCCGAATCTCGCGCTCAATCTGCTTGAGCAGGTCGCGCGCCATGTCCACCTTCTCGCGGGCAGCGGCTTGCCCTGAGCTTGTCGAAGGGGCAGCGTCCAGATCGGCTTTGGCGGCCCGCAGTTCGAGCATCGCGCCGATGGTCAGCTGCGTCACGCTGTCGTGCAGGTCACGGGCAATGCGGGCGCGCTCTTCCTCCTGAATATGCACGGTACGGGAGAGCAGGTGCTGGATTTGCTCGGCGCGGGCCAACACCTGCTGGCGCGCCTCCACCAGTTCGCTGGTGCGTTCGCCGACTTGCTCTTCGAGGGTGTGGCTGAACGATTTGACCTGCGCGTACAGCTCGGCGTTTTTGAGGGCGATGCTGGCCAGGTCGGCAAAGGCATAGAGGACGCGCTGGTCTTCGAGATTGAAGGCGTGACCCTCCGCGCGGTTGAGCACGACCAGCACGCCGATGATGCGGTCATGCCAGCGCAGGGGCACCCCCATCATCATCGGCTGTTCGGGCGGCAGGTACTCTTCGAGGGCGTTCGGCCAGCGAGCGTAATCGTTGACGATCAGCGGCTCGCCGGTTTCAAAGATGGTGCCGACCAACCCCTCGCCGGGGCGCAGGGTGACGCCGCTCCAATCGCGCGAGGTGTGGTCGCCGGCGATATTGCGGAGCGATCCGGTGTGCTCGTCATAGACCGCCAGCGCCACGCCCTCGGCCTGCACCAGCCGCGCGGCGCGCTGCAAAAGCGTGCGCAGGAGTTCGGACAGGTCGAGTTGGGCGACGATGTCGAGCGAGATGTCGTGCAGGGCGCGCATGGCGGCGAGGCTGCCCTTCGTTTCCTGAAACAGGCGGGCGTTTTCAATCGCAATGGCGACCTGATCGCCGATCAATTGCAGGGCGCGGATGTCTTCGGGGCGGAAGGTGTTGAGCCGGTCGCTTTGCATGTCGAGCACGCCGATGATGCGCTCGCCCAGCCGGAGCGGCACGGCCAGTTCGGAGCGGGTGCCGGGCGCCAACTCCTGCGTGTAGAAGCGCGGCTCGCGGCTGACGTCGTTGCAGAGCAGGGGTTCACCGCTGTGGGCCACCCAGCCGGTGATGCCCTCCAGGCCGACCTTCAAGCGCAGGCCGCGGTATTTCAGCACGACCGCTGCGGGGCCGCTGGCTTCCTTCAGCACCAACTCATCGGTGACCGTGTCCAATAGGAGGATATAGGCCTGATCGTAGCCGAACTTCTCGCGCACGACCCTGACCGTCTCGGCCAGCAGGTCGTCAAGCGCTTTCGCGGCGTGAGGTTCCGAGTCTTTGAGAAGCGTGAGCTGGCGCCCGACCTGCGCGGCGGCTTCTAACTGGCGGGTGCTGCGGCGCGCCTGATCGTAGAGCCGGGCATTCTCAATGGCGAGCGCGGCCTGACGCGCGAAGGCGGTGAGCAGTTGGCCTTCGGCGGGGGTGAACCCTGAGCCTGTCCCCGATCCAGTCGGGGATGGGGCGTTGTGGCGGTTGATCGTCAGATAGCCGATGGGCTGTTCATCCAGCGCGCGCAGGGGAACGTTGATACAGGAACAGCCGGCGCCGTAGCAGGCGAGGTTGTAGAACAATTCGTCGGCGACGTGGCCGTGCAAGACGAGCGGCTGGGGACTGGAGGCAATGCGGTTGAAGTGGGGATGGCTGTCGAGCGAGTAGGCGCTGGCGTGCAGGCGGGCCAGCGCCGGATAGCCGCGCGCCGAGACGACCTCGATCCGGTTATCGTTCAAGAGCAAGATGGCGGCGGACTCGTGGGCGACCACCGCGGCCAATTGATCGAGCACCAGATTGAGGGTTTGTTCCAGATCGGTGCTGGGCGGCGCTTGAGACATTGAGATGATGTACCCTCCGGCAGCGGGCAGTGTAGCATCTTTCCGGCGGAATTTCAACCGCCGCTTGACAGGCTGTGCTATAATCATATTGAAGAACGTCAATATGAAGAAAATCACAGCCTCGCTGATTGATTGTGTGGATTTCTGCAAGGCGATGTCCGACGACACGCGGCAGGCCATCTTGCGCCTGCTGAAAGCGCGCGGCGAGCAGACCGCCGGCGAGGTGGTGGCGGCCTTCGACCTGTCACAGCCCACCATCTCTCATCACCTGTCCATTTTGCGCCGCTCCGGTCTGGTGCAGACGCGCCAGCAGGGCAAGGAGGTTTATTACCGCATCCATCAAGAAAACGTGACCGGATGCTGCGGCTTGTTGATGTCTCGCTTTGCCGTCGAATGGGATGAGCCGCGCACTGCGAATAGCCGATAGCCGATAGCCGATGGCCAATCGCAGATGGCCGATAGTCAACCGCCATCCGCCATCAGCCCCGTCTTTTTTTTGCGCTAACCCATCGAAGTTTATCAATATATCAGGTTCAGGAGAGCCACCATGTCAGTAACAAACAGCAACATCAAGCAGAAGGTCAGCGAACGCTACGGCCAACTGGCCGAGCTCATGCTCAGCGAAAGGCCGTCCGCGGCGAGTTGTTGCGGCCCCTCGTGTTGCGGCGACGCGACGAGCGAGGCGGATATCAGCCGCGCGCTCAATCTCTACACGCCGGAGGAGGTGCGCGACCTGCCGCCGGAGATCGCGCAGGAAACGCTCGGCTGTGGCAACCCGATGGCGATTGCCTCGCTCCGGCCCGGCGAGACGGTGCTCGATTTGGGGAGCGGCGCGGGCTTGGATTGCTTCCTCGCGGCGCGGCAGGTCGGCCCGACGGGCGGGGTGATCGGGCTGGACATGACCGACAGTATGTTAGAGTTGGCGCGGCGCAATCAGGCGAAGGTGGGTCTGGACAACATCGAGTTTCGCAAGGGCGAGATTGAGCAGATGCCTGTGGCCTCTGCCAGCGTGGACGTGATCATCTCCAACTGCGTCATCAACCTGTCTACGGACAAAGATGCCGTGTTCCGCGAGGCGTTCCGCGTGCTGAAGCCGGGCGGGCGCTTCGCCGTGAGCGACGTGGTCACGCGCGGCGAGGTGCCGGAGGTGTTCCGCAAGGCGCTTGACCTCTGGGCAGGCTGTCTCTCCGGCGCGCTCGACGAGCAGGATTACTTGCAACGATTGCGCGCGGCGGGTTTTACCGATGTGAAGATCACGGGCAGTGCGCCGATTGGCGGCGCAGAGATTGACGAATGGGCGACGCAAGAGGCCGCATCGAGCGGCTGTTGCGGCGCTGACCTGACCGGAGAACTGGCGAACAAGGTCGTCAGCGCGAAGATTCAGGCGGTCAAGCCGCAGGCGTGATATAATGCGAGAGAAAAATGATCACGGTCGAATTCCCAACCTCAGTCATCGAACGGCTTGGCTACTATGTCTACACTTTAGCTGACCCCAAGACAGGCAAGGTGTTCTATGTGGGCAAGGGTACCGGGAATCGTGTGTTCGCCCACGCCACCGAGGCGATTAGGAACCCAGTCAAAAGTGATAAGCTTGATAGGATTCGCCGGATCCGCGCTTCAGGCAGAAATGTGAAGTACGAGATCATCCGACATGGAATGACCGAAAAGGAAGCGTTCGAGGTCGAATCTGCGCTCATTGATTTCGTCGGATTGAAACGCCTATCCAACAAAGTTGCTGGCCAAGATATGGACAGTCGTGGCCGTATGACCGTGGCAGAAATCATTGCGGCATATGGTGCTAAACCCATTACGATTGCAGAGCCAGCACTTCTCATCATTGTCAATAAACTCTTTGAGCACAATATCAGCCCCGAACGGCTGTACGAGATCACGTGCGGCAATTGGGTGCTCGGCGAACGTCGCAACAAAGCGAAATATGCCTTCTCAGTCTTTAGGGGCGTTGTGCGCGAGGTGTATCGAATCAATGGTTGGTTTCCTGTCCAAGCACGAAGCCCCGAGCAAAAGCGGCAATCTCGTTGGCGCTTTGAAGGTGAAGTCGCCCAAGAGAAAAAGATTAGGCACTATGTTGGTGGGAGCGTCGAGGCGTATTTGAAGCCTGGAGCCCAAAGTCCAGTCAAGTATGTGAATTGCTGAAAATAGTCACCTTATAATCAAGCCATGCAGAACGCACTTTCCGACAATCGAATCATCCTGCTCACCTCCAGCCTTAGTTACCGCGCGCGCGCGTTTCTGGAAGCGGCGCGGCGGCTGGGGCTGGAGGTGGTGCAGGGGCTGGATATGCCGCCGCCGCTGGCGGACTATTGGCAGCCGACCCTGCCGGTGGACTTCAAGGAGCCGCCGCGCGCCGCGCAAGACATCTTCAACTTCGCGGCGCAAAAGCCGGTGCGGGCGGTTATCCCGGTAGACGATGGGGCTACCGTGATTGCGGCGCTGGCCTCCGAACTGCTCGACCTCTCGCACAATTCCAGCGAGGCGGCTTATGCGGCGCGCAACAAGCATCGCATGAGGGAACTGCTGTCGTCGGCGGGCGTGCCGTCGCCGCGCTTCCGGCTCTTTCAGGCCGCCGATGACCCGGCCACGACAGCGGCTGAAGTGAATTACCCGTGCGTGGTCAAGCCGCTGATGCTGTCGGCCAGTCAGGGCGTGATCCGCGCGAACAACCCGGCGGAGTTTGAGCAGGCGTTCCGGCGCACGGCGGGGATTGCCATGGCGAGCGGCGGCGAGTCTGACGAAAGCTCGGAACTTCACGCCGCGAAAGCGCATGACTGCACGCACGTGCTGGTCGAGGACTTCATCCCCGGCTTTGAGGTTGCGCTGGAGGGCATCCTGACGCAGGGTCGCTTGAAGACACTCGCCCTATTCGACAAACCTGACCCGCTTGACGGCCCTTTCTTTGAGGAAACGATCTACGTCACGCCATCGCGCCTGCCGCCGCCGGTGCAGGAGGCGATCTTCCACTGTACTGCGCAGGCGTGCCGGGCGTTGGGCTTGCGCGAGGGGCCGGTGCACGCCGAACTGCGCGTGAACGAGCAGGGGCCCTGGGTGGTTGAGGTCGCGGGGCGCTCGATTGGCGG
>JACQEC010000081.1 GCA_016200765.1 Chloroflexota bacterium
ACGATGGAACACACCGAGCGGGTGGCGCGGGCGGCCGTCTCGATCGGGCGCGCGCTGTCCATGCCGGAGATGGATTTGCGCGCGCTTCATAAGGGCGCGATGCTGCACGACATCGGCAAGATTGGCCTGCCCGACGCGATCTTGCGCAAGCCCGGCTCGCTCAACGACGAGGAATGGAAGCGCATGAAGATGCACCCGCTGATCGGCGTGCAAATCACCACGTCTCTGCAATCGTTGGGCGAGGCGGTTAACGTCATCCGTCACCACCACGAACGCTGGGACGGCAAGGGCTACCCGGACGGGCTGGCGAATGAGCATATCCCCCTGCTGGCGCGCATCGCCTCCATCGCCGACGCCTTCGACGCCATCACCACCGACCGGCCCTACCACCGCGGCAAGAGCGTCTCTGAAGCGCGTTTCTTGCTCGAAATCGGGGCCGGCAGCAGTTGGGATCCCAAACTGGTCGCCATCGCGCTGAAGGAACTGCCGCAGGGTTAGCGGAACACTTTTATGATCTACTGTCCCCAATGCAGTACGGCCAACCGTGACGGCAGTAAATTCTGCAACGAATGCGGCAACGACCTGCAGAGCGCGGCCAGCGCGCGCTCCGGCATTGCGCCGCCAACCCTGCCGGAAGAGGCTCCGGAAGCAGAACCGGCGGCCAGCCTAGAGGCTCCTTCGGCCTTGCCCTCCGCGCCGCCTGCGCGCGACGACGAGACGGCAGACCGCGAAGCCGCGCCGGAGCCTTCAGCCGGCACGCCGCCGCTGCCCGACTGGCTTGTCCAGTTGCGCGAAGGAGCCAGCCCTGAGCCTGTCGAAGGGCAAGTAGATATGTCTGAAACCTCACCCCAACCCCTCTCCTCTCAAGGAGAGGGGCGAAGGGGTGAGGAGGCGCACCGCGAACAGCAGAGAGAACAGGCTGAATCGCTTGATACGGCGCCGCCTGCCCCTGCGCCGGAAACGCCTCTGCCGGCGCTTGTGAGCGGTGATTTCCCTGACTGGCTGAAGGAATTGAAGGATGCGGAGCGCGCTCCCGTAGAGGCAGGTCTTGTACCTGCCCTTGCCCGCCCGCCGGAGGCGGTTGAGGGGAATCCGCCCGTTGAGCCGCTTCGTGCAGAGGCTGCGCCGGTAGACGCGCCCGGCTGGTTAAAGCCCGTCCAGCCCAAGGCTGAACCAGCGCCCATCGCCGTAACGATTGCCGCGGCCGGTGTGGCGAGCGATAAGCCCGCCGTCGAAAAACCGATCAGCCCGCCGCAGGCCGCCCAAACACCTGCAACCGGCGACCTCGCGGATACAGGGCTTCCGCCATGGCTGGAAGCCTTCCGCCCCGGCAGACCGCGGCCGGGCTCCGACGCGGTCGAGACCAGCGGCCTGTTAGCCGATATTCGCGGTATATTGCCCGTCGAGAGCGTGCTCACCTTGCCCCATAAGAGCGCGCCGCCAAAAGCCAAGACCGCCCCCGCCCGGCCGGCTTCCGCGTTTGAGAGCCTGCATACCTCGCCGCCACCGCCGCCTGAAACCCCGCCAGCGGCCTCCGCATCGGCGTCCGCGCCGACAGCAGGGCAGGCAGAGTCTCCAACCGGCGGGCCGAGCGCGAAGCCGCACCGCCGTTCGCGGCTTGCCGTCCTGGTCCTGATGATTCCCTTAGCCGCCGCGCTGCCCTTCCTGCCCCAACTGCGCGATGCGCTGTCGAACAACGCCCCAACCGCCGGCGCCGCCGAGACCTCATTTATCGCCCTGCTGATCGGGGGCCAGCCCTAAGGTGACAGGTCTTTCATGTCCATGCCTCAAGTAGAATCCATTATCGCCGCCGACATCGGCAGCACACTGACCAAGGCGGTGTTGATTGACGTCGTCGAAGGCGATTACCGCATCATCGCGCGCGCCGAGTTTCCGACCACCGCCGAGCCGCCATGGTCAGACGTCGCGCTGGCGTTGCAGCAGTGCATCGGCCGCCTCGAAGAAATCGCCGGGCGGCAGATGCTCGACGACAGCGGCGCGCTCCTCTTGCCCGAACACGTGGATGGCAGCGGCGTGGATGCGTTCGTCGCCAGCGCCAGCGCCGCCGAGCCGCTGCGGGTCGCGGTCACCGGCCTGATGCCGGGCGCCTCAAGCGCGCGCAACAACATCACGGAAGCCGCCCGCCGGGCCGCTTATACAACCTACGCCCTCCCCACCGACCCACCGCCTACCAAGAGCAAGCGTCTGGATTTAGCGGCGCGCATCAATGCCCTGCACCAGCAGGCGCCATCGGTGATCATCGTGGCTGGCGATGGGGCCAGGGCGGCAAAGGCACAGCCGTCCTTGATCGAAGCGGCTCACGCGGTGGCGATGGCTTGCCTGACGTGGCCGGACACGACCCGTCCCGACGTGATCTTCAGCGGCGATGAGCGCGCGCGCGCCCATGTCGCCGAGATCGTCGGCGACGGCGTGAACTTGCACAGCACCGGCGGCCTGCAGCGGGATGCCCGTCCCGCTCCCGACGATTCTTTGCCCTCCCTCGAAAGCACGCTGGAGGCCATCTTCGTCGAGCGGCGGCTGAATCGCCTGCCGCAAATCGGCAAGCTCGCGGCGATGGCCAACTTGCCCATCGCCGCCACCGCCGCGGCTTTCGGCGTGAGCGTGCAGGCCATCGCGCGGCACTTCAACTTCCGCACGCTGGGCGTGGATGTGGGGGGCGCGACGACCAGCCTCGCGCTCCACGATGCGGCGCAGTTCCATCGCGTCGTGCGCAGTGATCTCGGCGTCAGCCACAACATCGAGCGCGTCGCGCGCGCCGCCGGCATCGCCAACGTCCTGCGCTGGCTGCCGCAATCTCTCTCTGAAGATGAGGCGTGGGACCGTCTCGCCAACAAGGCCGCGCGCCCCTACACACTGCCCGGCGACCACAAGGATTTATGGCTGGAGCAGGCCATCGCGCGTGAGGCGATTCGCCTGACCTTGAGCGAACTGCTGAAACGCTGGCGGCCCGGCAAGGCGCGCCTCTATCCCGAACTCCTGCCCGTCCTTGATTTGATTATCGGCACGGGCGGAGTGCTTAATCATGTCCCGCTGTCCGCGCTGAACGCGCTGATCCTGCTGGACGCTTTGCAGCCGGTCGGCGTGGTCAATCTGGCGCAGGACGCCGGCGGCGTCCTGCCGGTGCTCAGTCTGGTCGCAGGCGTGGGGCCGCAAGTTGCCGCCGAGCTCACCGCGCACGAGGGCATCGTATCGCTTGGCACCGCCATCTGCCCGGTTTCGTCAGCCAAGCCGGGCGAGGTGATCTTGGCCTACCAACTCACCTATGCAGGCGCCAACCCCAGCACGGTGACGGGCGAAGTGAAAGCCGGAGAAATCGAGCTTCTGCCGCTGGGCATCAACGACAAAGCAGAACTGGTGGTGCATCCGGCCGGCAACACCGATGTCGGCCTGAAACGGCGCGGCCGCTCCGCGGTGGCGCAGGTGGAAGGCGGCTTGGTGGGCGTGATCATTGACGCGCGCGGGCGGCCGCTGGCGCTGCCCGACGACCCAGCGCAGCGCGAAGCGCTCAACCGCACGTGGCTATCCAGCATGGGGGCGGCTTCATTCGACAGCTATGACTAACTTTCACGTTTTCTACTTGCCCGTAGCCCATGCGCGGCCGCAGGCACGCATCATCCGCGAGCGGCTGCTGCCGCACTCCGGCGAGGTCTCCGTGGAGCCCGACCAGCGCGTCGAGCCGCCCCACATCGTAGCGCGCGCGGCGATGCCTGCCGCGCCGCTGGTCGTGAATCTGGCCCAGCGTTTGGGCGTGCCGCCGAAGGATGTCAAAGGCTTTCTGCTCAAGGCTATCGGCGACGAGTTCAACAAAGACGAAGTGCTGGCGAGCAAAAAAGGGAGGCTGGGCCGCGTGAGCGAGTACCGCGCGCCCGGCGTGGGGCGGCTGTTGGCGGAGCACGAAGGCCAGCTCGTGTTGGAGATCGTGCCGGCGTTGATGGAGCTGCCCGCCAACATCAACGGCGTGGTCACCAACGTGATGCCGCGTTATGGTGTCGTCATCGAGCTAGCCGGCGGTCTGGCGCAAGGCATTTGGGGCAACGGCAAGGAGAACTACGGCGTCCTCAAACTGCTTGGCGATAAGCCCGATCAGGCGCTAACGCAAGACATCATAGATGTGAGCTATCTCGGCGCGCTGGTGGTTGTTGGCGGCGCCATTCAGGCCGACGGCTTGAAGCAGGCCACCGCTCTACAAGTGCATGGTGTGATCGCCGGCAGTATGCCTGCCAGCCTGCGCGACCAAGCCATGGCCGCGGCGCTTCCGATCATGATCACCGAAGGCTTTGGCTCGTGGTCAATGGCCGCGCCAACCTACGAACTCTTGAAAGGCTTTAACGGGCGCGAAGCCGCCCTACGGGCAGTCTATCGGACGCGCGGCGGCGCGCAACGGCCCGAGTTGGTCTCGCCGCTGCCCCAGCAGGATGCGGCCAGCGCCGAAGCGCCGCCCCACGCCGTGCTCTTGCAGAAAGGGGCGTTGGTGCGCGTTGGCGCGGGGGCTTATCTCGGACAGGCCGGGCGTGTGGTGAGCGAGAAGCCGCAAACCCAGACACTGGCCGGCGGCATCCGCGCGCGCGCCGTAGAAATCGCGCTCGGCTCGTCGGCCGACACCGCCGCAGACCTCGAAGCCGAGCGGGTCTGGATTCCCATCCATAACCTCGAAGCGATCGGGTAACACGCCACGATGGGCAAATACAATGGGCCGCCGCCAGAGCCGGGCAGCAGCGGCTCTGACCGTCTCTTTGGCCTGCTCGCGGTGAGCCTCGCCGCCCTGTTGGTCGCCGCGCTGGCCGGTCTGATCGCCTACGCTGTGACCTTGATTCAACAGCCGCTGTCGCCCCCTCCTTCGGCTTCAAACGTGAACGAAAGCGCAACGCCCAGCGTGGCCCCGCGAACGACCCTGTTGCCGACCACTACCCACACGCCAACCGGCACCGCCGACAACACGGCCACGCACACACCCACCGGCACGGCCACCGCCAACAGCCCTGCCAGCACCGCCACACGCGCGCCCTCCGCCACGCTGGCTCGCAACGCCGCGACGGTCGTGCCCACCGGCACGCCGCGTCCGGCCACGCCGACGGCGGCGCGCGTGACCGCCAGTCCTACCAAGCCACCTGTGCTGACCGCCACGCCCACCCGCGCCACAGCCTCTCCCACGGTAAGAGCGTCGCCGGTCGCAACGGCGACGGCAGTCCCCACCGCCACCGCGACGCCGGATGCCACGGCCTCACCCACGCCGGCGCCGGTGGCCTTCGCAGAAACCAGCGCCGCGCCTCGGCCAGCGGCAGGGCTTGCCACATCCGCGCCGGGCGCCGCGCATCCGGCGTCTCCCGCCGCATCCGAGATGGATTCGCTCTTTATCGGCGTGTTCATCGTGTTGTTGATATTGGCCGCACTCGGCTTGCTTATGGTCCTGCGCTGATTACCGCCCCGACGCCTATGCAAATCTACCACGCGACCAACAGCCATTTATTCTGCGGACACTGGAACGGCTCGCCGCTCGAAATTGGGCTGACCGGCCTCATGCGGGGCGTGCCGCGCCGCGAAGCCTACCACTATCACGACTACCACGAATACTACGTGATCCTGCGCGGGCGCGGGCGGCTGAAGGTGGAGGGGCGCGCGGTGCCGCTTGAGCCCAACACCGTCGTGATGATCCAGCCGGGCGAGCGGCACCGCGTGGTCTGGGTGGACCCTGATGAGGGCATCCAATGGCTCATCCTCAAGGAACGCTCCGCACCGGACAGCAAAGTGGTGGTGCGCGAAGACGAGCGTGGCACTGCCTGAATATATGGGGCATTATCTATGGAGAGCAGGCTTCAGCCGGAGGGGACGGGGAGCCATGAGACCGGCTGAAGCCTACGCTCCGTGAGGATGCGCCGCCCTACCGTCCGGCTGAAGCCTGCTCTCCAGCGGCGATAGGCGATAGACTTTTCGCGAACGACTGGCGATGAAAGGAACCCTTACTTGTCTGAGATTTTACCTCTGATTGCCGCGCTGGCGCGCGAAGCCGGCGCGATGCAGCGAGCCAAATTCAACGGCGCGCTGACGATTGACCACAAAGACCACGCGACCGACCTCGTGACCGAGGTTGACCGCGCGGTTGACGGCTGGCTGACCGCCGCCCTGCGCCGGCACTTCCCCGCCCACGCGGTCGTCTCGGAAGAAGGCGATCGGCAGGCGTCCACCGCCGAGCACGTCTGGTACGTTGACCCGCTGGACGGCACGACCAACTACGCCCACGGCTACCCGGTCTTCGCCGTCTCGATTGCGCTTTGGCGCGGCGGCGAGCCAGCGCTGGGCGTGGTCTATGACGCCTCGCGCGATGAGTTGTTCAGCGCCGAGCGAGGCGCGGGCGCGTTCCTGAACGGCGAGCGCCTGCGCGTCTCGCGCACCGCCGCACTCGATCAGGCTGTCGTCGCAACCGGCTTTCCCTATGATCGCGCGACGCATCCCGACAATAACTTCGCCGAGTTTGCGCGCGTCACGCGCCGGGCGCAGGGCGTGCGGCGCGGCGGCGCGGCGGCGATTGACCTGGCTTATGTCGCGGCAGGGCGGCTGGATGGGCACTGGGAGCGAGGGCTAAACCCGTGGGACTGCGCGGCCGGCGCGCTGTTGGTCGTGGAGGCGGGTGGACAGTTAAGCAATCTACAAGGACAGCCGTGGTCGCTGGCCGAGCGCTGGATGGTGGCGACCAATGGGTTGATTCATAACGAACTGGTGGCGGTACTGATCGGGGCTTAAACGACACAGCAAATAAAACAAGACGGGGGCGATTTTATCGCCCCCGTCTTGTTTTAGCTAACGTTCCCTTACCAAACTACTTGCTCGTCAGATTCACGCCATCCGGATCCTTGTCCACCAGCGCGCCGTTGAGCGTCGTCCAGTAGTCGTAGTGCACCGAGCTCGGCGGCGGTGCGTAGCCAACCACAGGCGTTGGGTCGTACTTCACCGAGACGATGAACAACTGTCCAGCCGTCGCGCCGTTCACCTTCAGAGTAACTTGCCCGTTGCTGACGATGAGGCTGCCCAGCCAGCTCCTCACGCAGTCTGACGTGTACAGGATCACCTGATTGTTCTGCTGGATGTTGAATAGCGGCAGGCCCGTGTAGTTGTTGGACTGCCCGACGCCGATGGTGAAGCTCGCGCTCGGCGCGTACAGTTTGGTGTAGTAGAAGAACACACCCGGCTGCACGTTCAGAATCTTGCCATCCTTCACGCCGTACGTCAGCGCGTTCAGATCAGCCACCGAGTTGTTAAGGTACTGGGCGCAGGTCGTCCCTGTTGGCAGAGAATGCCCTGTCGCCGCCTTGTAGCCGAAGTCCACGTCCGCGCGGTTCTGTCCGGCAGACAGGGAGGCTACCGTCGTGTTCTGGCTCAACAGGCCATCCAGATCAAACGTCTCCACCATGCCCGCGGGCAACGTCGCCGTGTTGATGCCCACCGTGTACGACGCGGCCGGCAGGTTGGCGAAGCTGTAGATGCCGCTGGCGTCGGTCGTCGCGGTGGCGCTGAACGAAGCGCCAGCGAACGTGTAGCTTAAGGTCACCTGCACACCCGACAGGCCCGGCTCACCGCTGTCCTGCGCGCCGTTGCCGTTCAGGTCGTTCCACACAAAGTCGCCCAGTGAGCCGGCGCCGCGATACCCGAAGTCTACATCGGTGCGGCTCTGGCCGGAACTCAAACTCGCCGCCGCCTTGCTGTCCAGCCCGCCGTCCAGATCGAACGAGGCGGTCAGGCCGCCCGGCAAAGTGCCGGTATCCACCTGCACGGTGTACGTGCCCGGCGTCAGGTTCGCGAAGGTGTAAATACCGTTCGCGCCGGTTGTCGTCGTGGCAATGACGTTGTTGCCACTGTCCAACAGCTTGACCGTCACGCCCGTCAGACCCGGCTCGCTTCCATCCTGCGCGCCGTTGGCGTTGGCATCATACCAGAGCCGATCACCCAACGAGGCCAACTGATACAGACCCGCGTCAATCGTCGTGTTGCTCTGGCCGGAGGTCAGCGTCACCGCGCCGCTCTTGCCGGTCGTCGCGTTCGCGTCGCTGTCCTTCGTGGCGTCGCCGCCCTGATTGGCTGGGCTGAATACGTACCCACTCGGCGCCACAAACTGCACCGTGTACGAGCCGGGCGTCAGGCCGCTAAAGCTGTACGCGCCGCCCGCGCCGGTCGTCGTGGTGGCGATCACCACATTGCCGCTATCGAGCAGGTTGACCGTCACTCCCGCCAAGCCCGCCTCGCCACTATCCTGCACGCCGTTGGCGTTGCTGTCCACCCACACGAAGTCGCCCAGCGTCGCCGGCTGATACAGCCCCGCGTCCACCGTCGTGTTGCTTTCTCCAATCCCTAGCGTCACTGCCCCGCTCTTGCCCGTCGTCACGTTGGCGTCGCTGTCCTTGGTCGCGTCGCCGCCCTGATTGGCTGGGCTGAAGTTGTACCCACCCGGCGCCACGAACTGTACACTGTACGACCCCGGCATCAGCCCGCTGAAACTGTACCCACCACTGCCGTTGGTCGTCGTCGTCCCGATGACGTTCCCACCGCTATCCAGCAGGTTGACCGTCACGCCCGCCAACCCCGCCTCACCCCCGTCCTGAATCCCATTCCCGTTCGTATCCACCCACACCAAGTCGCCCAGCGACGCCGGCGGGTAGTAGCCAAAGTCATAACTCAAGACGTTGGCGTCCACCACCGTCTTCGTCTGCTGGTTGCCGCCCGTGCTCGAAAAGTACCCCGCCAGCGCTCCCCCTACCTGGAAGTTGCTCCCCGCCACCGCCACGCTGTACGTCCCCGGATCCACCGTGAACATGTACTGCCCACCGCCGTCCGTCGTCGCCGTCGCAATCAGGTTGCCGCCGTTGTCCAGCAGGTTCACCACCACACCCGCGATCCCCGCCTCGCCAGCGTCCTGCACCCCGTTGCCGTTGCTGTCCAGCCAGACCGTGTCCCCTACTTCATACGGATGCAGACACGGACTGCACTGCTGGCTGAACATCAGATAGTCCGATTGAATCGTCACCGTGTTGCCAGCATCCACCCCGATCCAGTGCCAGCGGTACGCCCCCGCCGCCGCGCCCCCGACCGGCGCATAACTCCACGTCTCCGCCTCGATGTTCCCCGACGGGTCGGTGTTGTAGTTGATCAACGCCCCGCTCGGCGAGAAAATCTCATACTGGATGTCCGGCGAGACCTTGATCGCCAGGTTGGTGTTGTCGTCCGCCGGCGAGCCGGGAGCCGAGGCATCCAGCCGGTAATCCGCGTCCGTGTCGGTGAAGTTCAGCATCGCCGCCACCTGCGAGACCACCGGGAAGAAGTTCCAATCCCCCGCATAGGTGTTGCCCGCCGTGTTCAACGCCGGATCCACCGCCGTATTGATCGGCGCCCCGATGAACGTCACCCGCTGGTTAATCGCGATCTGCGCCCCACTGCTCCCGCCGATTTGGCGCGCCCGCACCTTATAGCCGTTCAAGAAGGCCTCGGTGGCCGAGTTGCCGTTGAAACTCACCTCCAGCCGGTAGAAGTACGCCCCACTCGGCGCTTTCGCCCCGCTGTCCACCGCCTGCCCGCTCACTAACCCCGCCCACGCCGAGTTGCTAAAGTCGGTGCTCAACTTGCTCGCCACCACCGACGTCCCGCTCCCATTCATCAACGGGTCGCGGATCAACTTATAGGTGAACGTGCTGCTCGTGAACATCACGTCGAACTTGTTCGGGTAGAAGCCCGCATCGCCGTCGTAGATGTCCACGTCGAAACTGGTCGCATCGCCCGGCAGGCCGATGAAGAACGTGTTGACGAAATACTGCGTGTTGAAGATCGGCCCCGAGATGTCAATGAACCGCCCGTCCGTCTCGTCGGCGGTCGGCCAGCCCACGTAGTCCGAGGGGCCGGTGGCGCTGGCCTGGCGCGGCGCCGAGTTGATCGGGATCAGCAGCAGCAGCGCGAGTGCCATCAGCCGGATCACTCGCATGGTCAACTTCATCCTGGATTTCATCATCTTCTCCCTCCAATAAAATACAAACCGGGTTGCCACTGACTACTGTACCTTGAGTGGCAACCCGGCTATCCGTTACGACTACGACCTGGGGACCCGTGGTTTTGCGTCTCCACCTTGCGGTGGGTTTGCCCTGATCACTCCGAATTCAATTACGCGATGAGCATAGCACACTTCGATTGCAAGACAATAGTACCGCGATGCCATTCGTGCTAGACGACTCCATTTGAACCACCCATCTATTGCGGATTTCAATTGGTTGCATCATTTTCATCATCCATTCTATATACCCGCTGTGACCAAAGTGTGACCAACCCTTGCGTTTGCCCTATCCAGGCGTTATAATCCCTATCGTAGGCCCTATTCCTGACGCGCTGGCCGAACCGCAAGGAGGTATCCCATCGCCCGGCTTTCCCTGTCTCTACTAGGCGCTTTTGAGGTCACGCTCGACGATCAGCCGCTCACTTTTCGCTCCGACAAGGAACGGGCGCTGTTGGCCTATCTGGCCGTCGAAGCGAGCCGCCCGCACCGCCGCGAATCGCTGGATAGCCTCTTGTGGCCCGATCAGCCGGACGATAAGGCACGCGCCAACCTGCGGCAAACCCTTTCCCGCCTGAACCGCACGCTTCAAGAGACCGACGACAGCTCCTCTTTCCTCTTTATCACGCCGGAGACCGTTCAGTTCAACCTGAACAGCATCCACGATCTGGACGTGCGCACCTTTGAGGCTCTCCTGCAAGCCTGCCAGTCCCATGCCCATCGCCGCATCGAAACCTGCAAGCCGTGCGGCCAGCGCCTCTCGCAGGCGGTGAACCTCTACCGTGGCAATTTCCTCGAAGGCTTCCTGATCCCCGAGAGCAACGTTTTTGAAGATTGGCTGGTGCTAAAACGTGAAACCCTGCGCCAGCAAGCCATCATGGCCCACCACACGCTGGCCGCCTATCACCTGCGGCGCGGAGAGTACGAGCAGGCGCTCGTCCATGCGCGGCAGCAGTTGGTCTGGGAGCCCTGGCGCGAAGAGGCGCATCGCCAGCTGATGCAGGCGCTGGCGCTCAATGGACAGCGGAGCGCGGCGCTGGCGCAATATGAAACCTGCCGGCGGCTGTTGGATAAGGAACTCGGCGCTGAACCGGACGACGAGACACAGGCCTTGCGCGATCAGATCATGCGCGGGCTCGCCGACACGCCCGCGCCGCTGAACCTGCCGGCGCAAACCACGCCGTTTATCGGGCGCGAAGCCGAGCTCCAGCAGATTGAGGAGCGGCTGGCCAACCCGCAGTGCCGCTTGTTGACGCTGGTGGGGCCGGGCGGGGTGGGCAAGACGCGGCTCACCATTCGCGCGGCCGCCGCGCAGATGGGCGCTTTTCGCGACGGCATCTATTTCGTTGATCTGTCGTCCTTGCAATCCGCCAGCCACATCGCCACGGCGATTGCCGCCGCGATGCGCCTGCCGCTGCCCGACGACAAACCGGCTCAGGATGAGCTGTTTGCGGATTTGCGCCGCAAAGAACTGCTGTTGATCCTGGACAATCTGGAGCATTTGATCGGCGGCGGCGAAGCGGATGCGGCGGCATTCGTGGCCCGCCTACTGCGCGCCGCGCCGGGCGTGGTTTGTCTGGCAACCTCGCGGGTGCCGTTAAATTTACAAGCCGAGTGGCGTATGCCGCTGGAAGGCTTGCCGTACCCGGCGGCCCAACCCGCCGACATCGCCCGCCGCTTGCCGGCCATCCAGTTGTTTGAGGAGCGCGCCCAGCGCACGGTTCCAGCCTTCTTGCTAGACCCGGAAACACTGCCGGCGGTGATTCGCATCTGCCAACTGCTGGAAGGACTGCCGCTGGGCATCAAAATGGCGGCGGCCTGGGTGCGCGCGAATTCCTGCGCGCAGATCGCCCAGCAAATCGAACACGATCTCGACTTTCTGGCGACCTCGGCGGGCGATATTCCCGAGCGCCAGCGCAGCCTGCGCGTGGTGTTCGAGCGGTCGTGGCAACTGCTCACCAGCGACGAAAAACGCGCGATGTGCCAGCTATCGGTCTGGCGCGGCCACTTCTCGCGCGAAGCCGCCGAGGCGGTCATGGAGAAGGGACAAGAATCCGAACTGCAGGCCGCGAAAGCGTCGGAACTTCACGCGGCGAAAGCGTCCGAGATCACCCAGCTTCTGACCTCGCTGGTGGACAACTCGCTCTTACAGTTCACCGCGCTCGGCGGCTACACGTGGCATCCGCTGGTGCAAAAATTCGCGCAGGAGCAATTGGCAGAGCAACCCGACGAGGAACGCGCCGTCTGGGCGCGCGCGGTCGCCCACGCGACGCGCGTCGGCGACGCGGCCGCGCAGGTTTTCGACAACGTTGAAGCGTGGAATCAATACAGCATCGCGCTGGACTGTCTGGCGCACCTGCCGCCCGACGATGCCCAGCAGAGGCAGTGGGTGGACCTTCTGCTCAAAGAAGCGCGGGTGGGCTTCTTCAAAGAGAATCCCCGCGCCTGGCTGCCGGTGCTGGCCGAGGCCGAAAAAACGCTGAACGCGCTCGGCGGTCGCCAGCCCCCGATCACAGTCGGGGGCCAGCCGCCCGTGGCCGCAGACCGCCAGCGGCTGGCGTATATCTATGTCTGGATGGGGCGCGCCCATCGCCATCTGGACGCCCGCTCGGAGGCGATCCGCTATTATGAGCGCGTGCAGACAATCGCGCTGGAATTGAATAACGCGGAGCTGTTCGCTTTGCCCCTGCGCTCGCTCGGGCAGATCCTGCACGCGCAAGGGCGTTGCGGCGAAGCGGTGCGCACGCTCCGGCAAGCCGTTGTGGCGCTGGCTACCCCGGCCGACCGCCTGGAGTGGATCTTGGCGGAGTTGGACTTGAGCTGGGCGCTGGCGCTGAACGGCCTCGTGCCGGAAGCCTGGCAGCACGTCCAGCGCGCGCTTGATTTTGCCGAAAGCAAGCAGGACTTGAGCGGGCTGGCGCAGGCGCATTTCCGTTGCGCGAGCATCGCTCTGCATGGCGGCGACTCCCAGCGCGCGCGCGCCGAGGCCCAGCAGGCGATCCAATTTGCCGAGCAAGCGCAGATGGGGCAAGTGCTGGCCGGCGCCACGCTCTATCAGGCGTGGGCCGAGAGCCGCCTGGGCCAACACGAAGCCGCGCGCCAGAGCCTGGCGCAGATCTACCACCTCATCGTCGAGCAACTGGACAGCGCGATCTATGCCCGCGATTGGGGTCTGGCCGTGAGCACTGAAATCGCGTTGAACGCGGGCCGCCTTGACGAGGCGCTGCAGGGCGCGCGGCGGGCGGCGGATCTCGCCGAGCGCTCGGAAGGGTTGTACGCGGGAGGACTGGCGCAACGGGTCTGGGGCGAGGCGCTGGCGCGCCTGTCGCCGCCTCGCCCCGTGGAAGCCGCGCGGCATTTCGCCGAGAGCCTGCGGCAATTCGAGGAAGGCGAGGCGCGCTTGGAGGTCGCGCGCACGCATATTGCATGGGGCGCGCTTGGCCGCGCCGCGGCGCGGGAACACTGGCCGAAGGCGGCGCAACAGTTTGAGGCGCTCGGCGCGAACCGCGAATTGGAGCAGATACGGAACCGGCTAGCGGAACTCTCGCCGGCCTGAAGCGCCTACGCTCAAAAAGAGAATAGCGTCATCCCACGACGCGCAATTCGGCGAGGTCGTTGAGGATGGCCTCCCGCACCGCCGCTAGCTGTTCAAAGCCGCTCGGATAGACCAGTCGCCGCACCGGAACGCGCTGTACCAGACGGGTCAGTATCTCCAGTTGCTGCACTTGCAACTTCAGCGCTTCAACGATGTGCGGCGCGAATGAGTGGCGCGCTAATGTCACCACTGCCAGAGTGGGCGCGACAGGCGCTATCTTGATCTCAGACGCGCCCGCCTCGGATCGTTCAACCAGATAAAGACACCCCATCGGCTGGGGTGTATGACAGAAGCGGCCAAAGCAGGCCGGCCCGATGGGGACACGGTATTTGAGGTAAGCGGGGTGAACGTACTCTAATCCTTCGGAGCGTCCCAGAAAATATTGTGCCTCATCGGCCCACAGGCGCATCTGCGGGTAGCCCGGATAGCCGATGGGCGTTCCATGGTCGTGGGCTACCGCAAGAATGTCATCCGTCAGCAGCGGATGCCCCGCCTGCACCCACGAAGCGGCCAGCACGCTCTTCCCGCCCCGGCTCTGTGATATAAACGCAACCGCGTGCCCGTTCGCCACCACGGCCGAAGCGTGCAAGGTTGGGATACCGCGCCACTCCAGCCAGAAGGACATAGCCGGACCGAGGAAATAGGTGTTGAGCAGTTGATATGACAGCCCGGCTTGGGGATAAACGACAATGGAATCAGGGGTTACATCAAAGCAGGCAACATCCGAAAACAGAACCCGGTAATACTCTCCTGCCTTCCAGATCAACAGCCGCGCCGCGCCAGCGGCATTCGCATAAGGACTACGATACACCGCCTCGGCGCGCTCCCCCCAAGGCGGCGGGACTCCTTCGCCGAGGTGATAGTGCAGGCCGGCCGGGGCCTCGCTCCGCTTTGGGTAATTTCAGACAGACGCCCATAGTCGGTGATAGTCGGCGGCTGGTAGGTTCGTTTCGCCTTCGCTTCCGGTTCTTGGACGGGAAACTTGGCTTGTGGGTCGCGCAGGGGTGCTGATTGTTTATCCATTGTTTGTGTCCTTTTTCCGCAGTGCTTGATTGTGCTTGTCTTCATGACCTCTGGAGCGCGGGCTTTATTGGCGGCTGTCCGCCTAAAACCTGCGCCCTCCGTTCACATCAAACAGTTCAGCCTGTGGCTCTCTACCGGTGATTCCCCCCCTTCTTCCCTTGCGTCTAGGGATAGGCTCTCAGCCACATTTCCAACGAGAGCGCCACCCAG
>JACQEC010000086.1 GCA_016200765.1 Chloroflexota bacterium
GGCAGTACGACCAACGCCGCATCGCTCACCGGATTGATTGTCTCGAGCGCTGCCGCCGCGACGGCCATCGCCGCGACCGTCCTTGGGCGCGTCGCCACACACTACTCGCCACGCAGACTCTTCCTCCTCACCTTGCTCGGCGGCGCGATCATCTGCATCCCCTTGGCGCTCAGCCAGACGACCGGCGCCTTGTGGACCTGGCGCATTGTGCTGGGTCTGCTCGCCGGTGGCTCCACCACGCTCGCCTACACGCTCGGTAGCCTGACCATCCCGCCCCAGATTCGCGGCTCCGGTCTCGGCCTGCTGACATCGGCGACGCTCATCGGCGGCGCTGTCAGCCCTCTGATGGCCGGCACGTTAGCCACCTACGACCTCCGCTGGGTCTTCGGCCTCGATGCACTCATTTATGCGGCGGTGTTCATGTGGGTCCTGCTCGTCCTCGGTCGCCGCGCACCACTCGAAGGCGAAGCGACCTGATACGCCATGTCGCCCCTGAACATCACTCCGTGTTATACTAACCGTCAGCCTATTGTGAACCTGTCGCCACCGCTTACGAATATTCTCACCACGGTACAAACGATATGACCAATCCCAATGAATCCAATTCCAATCAGCCCGCCGTCAATCCGGCGGATGAACCTCTGGAACTGCCCAAAGGCGCGCTCATCGCCTTCCGCAAGAGCCGTGGCGGGGGCCTTCGCTCCCACACGGTCATCGTCTATCCCGATGGCCGCGTCACGCATGGCGGCGGCGACACCTCGCGGCAGGTGTACTTGCGCGTCTCGCGCCAACTGAACGACGCGCAAATCATGAAGATGCGTCGCTGGCTGGAGCAGGGTGGCTTCTTCCGCCTCACTCCCCAGCCCGCCAATCCAGACCCTTCTGCCGCCACCTACACCATCGCCGCTCGCGTCGGCTCGCATTCCAATCGCCTTGAACTTTTCGATGGCTCGATCCCCGGCTCCCTTCAGCCGCTGGTTCAACAGCTATCGCAGTTACTGCCGCAGGATGAATAGCTCGAGTATCACGCAACCCGTAGGGGCGAAGCCACGGCCATACCTCACCCTGTTGAGCAACCAGATGGCTGGCCGTGGCTTCGCCCTTCCCCGCCCCGCCTCAACCCCCAACCACCATCACTGCGCGCCGCTTCTCCCCTCTCCCATACTTGGGAGAGGGGCCGGGGGTGAGGCTCCGCTCGGTTGCCAGTTCAGCCTCACCATGTTAGAATATCCCGCGCATATGTTAGCGGGGCTAATGACCTGCCGGCGCGCAGAGCCGGACATTCATCACGAACGACATCCGAACCACCCGCGAGGGAGGAGAAAGCGATTCTTATGGGACGATTGACAGGCGAGAAGGCCGTCGGCACGGGCGGTGAACTGCTGGTCAAGCAAGCGCGAGCCGCGGGCGTGCGCTACTTGTTCACCAATCCCGGTTCAGCGGAGGCCGCGTTCTTCGACGCGCTCGTTGACTGCCCGGAGATACAGTTAATTATGGGCCTGCATGAGGGTGTCGTCATCTCGATGGCCGACGGGTACTTCAAGGCCAGCGGCGAATCACCGTTTGTCAACGTGCACACCATCGCCGGCACCGGCCAGATGGCCGGCCAGCTCTACAACGCCAACCGCGACGGCACGCCGATGGTCGTGACCGCCGGACTGCGCGACAACGAGCAATACGGCGATCTGGTCGGTCTGGCGGCCTCTCCCGGTTTCAGCCAGAAAGATGTCAATCGCCAGTTCACGAAAATGAGTTGGGAGATTCGCAATCCGTTTGCGATCCCGCTGGCGGTTCGCCGCGCCTTTAAGCTGGCCGCCACCGCGCCCACCGCGCCGGTCTATCTCGCGGTCGCCGACTACGCGCTGGAAACCCAGAACGTCGAGGGCATGATCTATCCGCGTGATCAGTTCACCATCGAAAACAACGCCCACCCCGACCCGGCCGCGATCAACACCTTGGCCGAGATACTGCTCAATTGCCGTCAGCCGGTGCTCTTTGTCGGCGACGAGGTATGGCGCAGTCACGCGCAGGCCGATGTGCTCGAGTTGGCCGAGTGGCTGGGCGCCGCCGTGACCATCGGCAGCGACACGCATCGCAACTTCCCGACACACCATCCCTACTTCTTCGGCGCGTCGCGCGGCGGCGGTTTGCCCGAAAACGCTGATGTCTTTGTGGCGCTCGGCGGCAAGACCACCAGCGGCCATGAGTCGCGGATGGAAACGGTTCGCTCGGCCCGCCATGAAGACCTCTCAACGTGCACAGCCGCCCGCCGCGCCGAGACGGACGCGGCTTTGAAAAAAGTCTTCAACCAGTCGCCGATTCACCCCTTGCGCGTCAGCCACGAACTTCAGCAGACGCTCGAACCCGGCACCATCTTCCTCAATGAGCAGTTCACCGCCGACCTTAGCCCCATCTCGTTTGGCTACCGCGCGTCGCACAACGAGAAAATCTGGATGGGCACGGCGGGCGCGTCGCTGGGCTGGGGCTTGGGCGCGGCCATCGGCGCGAAAATCGCCCAGCCATCCGTGCCGGTGGTGCTGAATATCGGCGACGGCTCGGTCATGTACAGCGCCTCGGCCTTTTGGTCCATGGCGCGCTACAGCGTGCCCGTCCTCACCATCGTCTGGAACAACTACAACTACCAGACCGTGCGCAATGCCTTCTACCGGCTGAAAGGCTCTGCCGCGCGCGAGGAAAAGTATCCCGGCATGTTTTTGGGCGACCCGGAGATTGACTTCGCGACGCTTGCCAAGAGTCAGGGTGTGTCCGGCGAGCGCGTCACCGAACCCGACGGCATTGCCGCGGCTGTCCGGCGCGGCTTGGACGCGACCCGCCGCGGCGAACCCTACGTGGTCGAAATCGTCATCTCGCGCGTCGGCGGCGGCGCAGATTCGACGTGGCACCAGAAATTCCAGGTCGCCATACAGCAGGCCAACTCATGAGGCAACAAAGGAGTAGGCAGTAAGGAGTATGGGGTAGTGTGCGGTCTGCTTCACCTGATGACACGCGTGCAACGCGACAAGCGACAACAGCGCCTCCCTACTCCCTACTTCCTACTCCCTACTTCCTACTCCCAATCTCCCATAAGGATACCGCATGACCACTTTAACCCAGCTTGACCTGAACACTCTCCTGACCGACAGCGCGCGCGACCGGATGGCCTCGATGGGCACTCGGCGCGGGCTCGGCGGCGTCGGCGCGCCCTCGGTGAAATATTCATTCGAAGGCGGCCTGCCCGACCCCAGCACCTACCCCATGGAGCAACTCGCCGATGTGACCCGCCGCGTCCTCATGACCGACCGCATGGCTTTGAACTACGGCGGCATCATGGGCTTCGACGGCATGCGCGACGCGGTGATCGAATTGGAACGCCCGCAGGGTGGCCGCCTGCCGGAGCGCGACAACATCATGATTACCTCGGGCGCGAGTCAGGCCCTGCACCTCATCTATTCGGCCCTGCTCAACCCCGGCGACACGGTACTGCTGGAAGAGAGTAGCTACATCGCCCAGCAAGTCAAAATGTACGGCCCGCGCGTCGTGTCCATTCCCATGGATCAAGGCGGCCCGCGCATAGAGGCCATGCGCCAATCGCTTGACGCCTTGGCCGCGCAAGGCATCCGGCCCAAGTTCTTTTACACCGTCACGGGCTTCCACAACCCGCTGGGGATCACCTTCAGCCGCCAGCGCCTTGAGCAGTTACTGAGGCTGGCGATGGACTACGGTTTCCTCATCGTCGAAGACGACCCGTACAGCCGCATTCGCTTCTCCGGTGATGATGTTCCAAGTCTCTATAGCCTCGACCCCAGCGGGCAGTACGTGGTTCGCGTGGGCACAGTCTCCAAGATTCTCGGCGCGGGCCTGCGCACCGGCTGGGTCATCGCCTCGCCCGATCTCCTGCGCGCCTTCATGCAGTTCAAGCAGGATGGCGGCACGAACCCCTTCGCCCAGCGCGTGGCCGCGAAGTTCCTGCACGAAAACATGTGGCCGCATATCAAGGTCGTGACGGCCTCGTATCTGAACAAGCGCAACGTGATGATGGGCGCGATGGCGCAATACTGCAAAGACCTTTCGCAGTGGAACGCGCCGGAGGGCGGCATTTTCCTCTGGGTCAAACTGCACGAGGATGTAGACGATCAGAAACTGAACGATCTGGCCCTGCAGGAAGGCGTCGCCTATCGCCCCGGCAGTGCGTTCAACAGCGACGGCGGGGGCAAGGGTCTCCTGCGGCTGGCCTACAGCTTTCAGGACCCAGAAACCATCGCGGAGGGCATCAAGCGTCTAGGCCGGGCCATGCACGCCGCCGCCGATTGAATCTGCGATGAGCAACGTCGGCGCGCGCAAGCCGGAGGAAATCGCGCTGGACATGACCCAGCGCATCCTCCAGATCAAGTGGCAGGACGGCCACATCAGCCAGTACGGCTTTGACGCCCTGCGCCGCGCCTGCCCGTGCGCCGAGTGTCGCCCATGGACTCACGGCGGCGGCGCGGTTGGCGTCATGCCCGACAAGGTGCGGCTGGCGACCGGCGACATCGTTAGTCCGCAGGATGTGTCATTTGTCGGCTCCTACGCCCTGAACATCCACTTCGCCGACGGCCACACAACCGGCATCTACACCTGGCCCTACCTGCGCGACATCTGTCCCTGCCCCGACCACACCGCCCAACGCGCCGCGGCACAGAGCGCATCCGACCTCCGGCAGGGATAGCCCCACCACGTCATCCGCGACGTCAAACTCATCGAGTTGTCGCTCAAAACAGCGAGAGCATCCTGCGACGGTCGCAAGATGCTCTCGTTTTATGTTGCTCTCCCCTTACGGCGGCGCAGGCGTTCAGCGATGCGGCGCGGTGGGCGTCACTCCCATTGAAGAATATCCGGCCGTTTGATCCCTTCAACCTCAATCAACGGCCAATCGCCTTCCTGTGTGATGATCTCCAGACCCTTATCGGTCAGCAAGATGGTGTCCTCTGACTTCGTTCCGGTGATGCTCGGATTCCACGCGAAAGCCTGATTGCCCTCGATCTTAAGGCTGGCTGTCGGCGTGGCAAGCACCTCGCGCGGCTCATAGCCGGCCAGACCGCCCTGGTGATGCAATCGCCACTCGTCGGCGAAGCCTTGCGCGGCATAAGCCTGCGCGCCGATCTCAAACACACTCGCCAGCGTGGCGCCGCGCCGGGTCGCCCCGATCAGCGCCGCATCTACCGCCGCGCAAGCGTCGGCCTTGCGCCGCAACTCGTCGGGCATCTTGCCAAAATGCACCAGGCGCGTCGCCGATGCGACAAGCCCCCAGCGCCGCCCGCAAACGATCAGCATGGCATACTTCTCGAGCTTCTTGCCGGTGGGCAGGGGATGGCGAAAGTTGAAGATGCGTTCGTCCGCCGCCACCAACACCACCACCGGTACCACATGGTTCGCGTAAGCGTATCCGGCAATCAGCCCCGCGATCTGCTGCTCGCTCATTCCGGCGCGCACCGCGCGCGCCGCGCTCTGCACTGCGCGCCCGGTCGCCGCGCCGACCATCCGAAAGCGCTCGACCTCTCGCGCGTCGAGGCGATAGCGCAGTGGGGCGATCATTGCGCTCGCGTCCACCGCATTCGGAAAGCGCGAATCGGCGTGGAGCATCCCCGGCGCGATTTTCCTGACCAGCGGCTCGCGCCCCTCCGGCCACGGCCCGCTCACAAACTCCCAGCCATCCAATTCTTCTTCGGCGCGCAGGCGCGTGATCTCGATATTGTCGCAGATCACATACTGGTTCTCGTGCGTGACCAACAGCGACGCCGCGCCGCCATCGGTTGCGATGTGGATATAGGACGAAGCGCCGTCGGTCAGCCAGGCAAAGTTGCTCGCGCGGTTGATCAACAGCGACTCCATGCCTGACGCCCGCATCAGCGCGCGCAACCTTGCCAGTTTTTCTGTGTTCATCCGATGCCGTAGGGTGCCGGCTGACTCTCCTCAAGTCGGCGGAAGGATTAGCCGGTCGGCGCTGACTCTGCCTGCTCGCTCACGAGCAGGCGATTAAGCCGCTGATACCGTTCCACATACACGCTCTGCATGGCCTTGCACACCGCGCGCCGCATCCATTTGGGCAGAGGCAACAGAATTTGCAGAAAACGCTGGAATCGAGTCCCATGCGGCGCCGGCTCGAAGGCAAAGGTCATCCGAATGGAGAAAGGTCGGCCTATACTTTCAACCGTGAAATATTCAAAGGGCCGCCAGTCGAGGATGGCTTCCACCGTCACGTTTTTGCCGTGCACACAATGGTTACTCGCGCCCATCACGGTCCGCCCGCCCGGTCGCAACGCTGGCTGGATATGCAGATTTTCCCACGCAAAGCGCTTCTTGGGATCGTTGAACCATTCCCACAACACGGCGGGCGGCGCCGCAAACTCAAATGAGAGCACTTCATCGGCTTCAGTGGCGGCTATCGCCGTGTGCCGTGCGTCTATCAGTTCCTGGTAGCGTGCGTGAAGGTCTGAACTATAGGTGACGACTTCTCCAAGATGCTCGTAGCTCTCGACCTGCCGGTGCATCTGCGTCGCGTCCATCCCGAAGTGCTGGAAACACTTTTCGGTCACGAGCAGATACGCGCGCCAACCGGTGGCATCGGCGACGTGATTCTTGGCCAGCCGGTGGATGAGGTTCACATCCGATCCGACGAGCTCGTTGATACCGGTCACTTTCTGAACAATGTAGTCGCCGTGATGAATGATGAACTTCAGATCAAGCGTTGAAATGGCGTTACAGGCACTGCAGTCGCAGGTCGAGTGGCGCACGACACCCTCCACGCGATCCCTGAATGCGACATAGGTGCTCTCGACCAGTTCGAGCAGCGTCTCACTGCGAAACAACTGGGATTCAGGCACGTACGCGAAGACCGCATCGCCTTCGATTTTGTGAAGCGTCAGCAGGGTCGTCAGGCGCGTGACCAGCAACTCCAGCAGTTCCGTCAGCACGGCCTGTGAATGCTCCAACTCTGTATGGGCAACATACGAGGTATATCCGGATATGTCGGCCAACACAAAGTACCCATGCTGGGTTTTGTTGTCCATCTCGCCCCTCCCTAAATATGACAGCCGGGTTCCCCCTGCCCAGACCGTTCCCGCCACTCACAATCCGAACGCAGTATAGACCCGTTCACCCCGCGCCGCAAGCGTTTTGCTCGCCATAGCCTGACGCGGATTCATCGGGGCGAAGTTACAACCACGCCTCATCCCCCCGTCGCCGTCATTGCGCGCCATATCTCCCCTCTCCCATACTTGGGAGAGGGGCTGGGGGTGAGGGTCTGGCTGGCCGTGGCTTCGCCCTTCCCCCGTCGCCGTCATTGCGCGCTGCATCCCCCCTCTCCCATACTTGGGAGAGGGGCTGGGGGTGAGGCCGTCACCTGCCCTGCGAGACAGATACAGAGATTGCGCTCTCGCTGTGCCTAACTAACGCTGACCGAGCGCCGCATGTCGCAATCCCTTTCCGGTTCCCTCCATCAGCCCCGCCGGATCGGCGAGCGACACGCCATGATAAAACCCCAGGTTGACGTAGCCCGCCTGCGGCATGATATAGACATACGCCTCGCTCATCTTCTTCCGCCCGACGCCGAACGAGGCCGCACCATCCCCGAGACGGACAACTTCGACCGCGTCCCGATGAACGCTAAGGATGAGCGTGCGTAGCTGTCGAGCGATGCGTTCGACTTCAGGGTCAAGACCCGCGACGAGTTCATCAAATGTGCCGAACCTTGTTTCAGAAGCGCCCATTATTCATCACCTCTTGAGACGGGTATCAATGTTTTGAGTTTACCACAAAGATGCAGGGAGCGCCTCACCCACCTCTGTTCTGCGTTCGCGGGTCGCCGTCGTCGCGCGCTGTATCCCCCCTCTCCCATACCTGGGAGAGGGGCCGGGGGTGAGGTTCCAGTTCATCCCATGCCCGCGTTTACGATATAATGGGGCCATCCGTTATCACGAGCATAGGGGCACCGATGGCGCGGCAACAACTGGGCGTAGATATGGTCGGCTATCCGATCCTCGAGGGCGATGTCGTGTTCGACGGCGAGCGCCCATGGCGCGTGCAGGCGGCTAACCCCGACGGCACCCTGCACGCCGTGGATGCCCATGCGTGGGAAATCGTCGCCGGGCCCCTTGACCCGCGGAGCGTCGTGCGCGTGCGCTCCGAGCGCATAGACGAATACGAGTATATGCAGTCGGTCATGCGCCAGTGCCGGATCATCAAAGAATTCATGGAGAGTTGATCAGCGAGGAGCGCCGATGAGCAATCTCGTCAACGACCTGCAAGGCCGCATTCAGGGCGAAGTCCGCTTCGACCAGATGTCACGCGCCCTCTATTCGACCGACGCCAGCATCTACCAGATTGAGCCAATCGGCGTCGTCATCCCCAAAAGCGCCGACGACATTCAAGCGGTCGTCGAGTTAGCCCGCGCCTACAAGACGCCCGTGCTCGTCCGCGGCGGCGGCACGAGCCTCGCCGGCCAATCCGTCGGCGAAGCGATTTTGCTCGACTGCTCAAAGCACCTGAATAATATCCTCGAAGTCAACGTCGAGGAACGCTGGGCGCGCGTCCAGCCGGGCGTCGTGCTCGATCAACTGAACCAGCATCTCGCGCCCACCGGCCTCTGGTTTGCCCCCGATGTCGCCACCAGCAACCGCGCCACCATCGGCGGCATGATGGGCAACAACTCCGCCGGAGCGCACTCCATCATCTACGGCAAGACGATTGACCACGTCATCGCCCAGAGCGTCATCCTCTCCGATGGCGCGCGCGCCACCTTCGAGCCGCTGAATCAAGCCGCGTTTGAGGCCAAATTGCGCGGCGACGGCCTCGAAGCGCACATCTACCGCGAAGTAGATCGCATCGTCACCGCGAACCGCGACGAAATCGAGCGCCGTTATCCGAAGATAATGCGCCGCGTCGGCGGCTACAACCTCGACGCATGGGCGAACTCCGGCGACACGCGCAACATGGCGCGGATGGCGGTCGGCTCCGAAGGCACGCTCGTGGCCGTCACCGAAGCGAAGTTAAATCTGGTGCCGCGTCCGACTCTAAATGCGGTAGATGTGGTCCACTTCGATGACATCTTCTCCGCCTTGGATTCGCTGGTTGACATCTTGGCGACCGCCCCGGCCTCGGTCGA
>JACQEC010000087.1 GCA_016200765.1 Chloroflexota bacterium
TCGTCCAGACGCTCGTGCTCAATCAGGTGCGCCGTCGAAACGCCATACGCGCTCAAGGGCTCGACCAGCGCGCCCTGAGCCTGTCGAAGGGCCGCGCCTATCGCCACCACATGCAGGGGCAGTTGGAGCCGCTCGGCCAACTGGCGGCCCAGGGTGAGCATCTCCAGCGACAGTTCATTGACCTTGCCGCGATGGTGTTCGATCAGGCCGATGATCATGCTTCGAGCAGTCCCAATTTCTGCAAGAGTTCAACCACTTTCGGCACGGCCTCCAACCCACTGCCCAGCACCTGCGCCGGCTTATCCTGTTCCGGCGGCAGTTTCAAGCGTAGCTTGGTCAGCCCGCCCTCGCGTCTCTGCGGCTCCCGCCGCTCGATCGCTTTCTTCTTGGCGCGCAGGCGACCCGGCAGTGAGGGGTAGCGGGGCAGGTTGAGTCCCTCTTTGACGGTGAAGACCGCGGGCAACGGCACCTCGAAGATCTCCCAGCCTCCGGCCGCCTCGCGTTTGGCGGTGGCGATGCCCCCCTGAACTGCCAGCGCCTTGACGCCCGTCAGACAGGGCATATCCAGCGCGTGCGCCACGCGGATGCCGACCTGATAATCGCCGCTGTCCGCCGCCTCGTTGCCGAAGAGCAGAAGGTCAAACGGCGCGGGCTCGGCGCGGACCGCGTCCACAATCGCCTGCGCCGTCGCCATCGGGTCCCACTCGCGGCCGTCGGTTTCCAGATGGATGGCGCGGTCAATGCCCAGCGCCATCGCGTCGCGCAGTTGCTCGGCGGCGGCGGGCGGCCCCAGCGTCAGCGCGGCGGCGCTCCCGCCCTGCGCGTGAACCAGCCGCAGGGCCTCCTCCAACGCGCACTCTTCGTGCGGGCTGATGGTGAAGCCCAAATGGCGGGTTTCAATCTCCTGCTCGTCGGCGGTCAGGGTCATCTTGCCGCCCGCCGCTGGGACGCGCTTGATACAGACGAGAATATTCATGGGGGCGTTGTAAGGGCGAAGCGGCGCGGGGGAGCCTGCTCGTTCACGCGGTGCTGCTCCCGCGCGGCTTCGCCCCTACCTGCTGGCGCTGGTTGTCGGGGTCGAAGAGCGGCGTACTGCCGACGACGGCCACCGTGAGCGGATAGCGCTCGCCCATGTACTCGACCGCCAACGGCGCGCCCACTCGCGCATAAGCCGTCGGCAGGTAGCTGAACAGGATATGCTTGCCGACCGAGGGGCCGGCGCCCGCGCTGGTGACGTAGGAGCGGCGGCCTTCGCGATCCACCAGCGGCGCGCCGTCGCGGGTCACGATGGGCTCGCGCCCCAGCATGGTGCGTTTCACGCCGGACGACGAAGTGTGGTCATCCACCGTGAGCGTGCAGAGCAGGGCGGCCGGGTCCGAGGCGCGTTGGTTCAGATAGGCCGCCTTGCCGATAAAGTCTTGCGGCTTGACCTTGGGCCGCGCCATGCCGGCCTCGACCAGATTGTATTCCTGTTCTAACTCGTTGCCGTAGGAGCGGTAGCCCTTCTCCAACCGCGCGGTCGTGCCATAGACGCCGATGCCCACCGGCGCGAGGCCGTGCGCCTGACCGGCCTGCCACAACACATCCCACAGCCGCGCGCCCTGCTCCATCGGCGCGTAGAGTTCCCAGCCCAGTTCGCCGACATACGAGATGCGCGAGGCCAACACGCGGAGGTTGCCGACGGTGATGGCGCGGCAGGTGGCAAAGGGGAATCCGTCGTGGGACAGGTCGTCTGCACTCACCGCCTGCATCAGGTCGCGCGCGCGCGGCCCCCAGAGGCCGACGGTGCACAGCGCCGAGGTCAGATCGGACAACTGCGCCGAGCCGTCGGCGGGCAGGTGATCGTTGAACCATTTTTTGTCCACCATGCCTAGCCCGCCGCCGGTGACCACGCGAAAATGATGGTCGCCCAGCCGCATGATCGTCAGGTCGGCCTTGATGCCGCCGTGCGGGTTGAGCAGGGGCGTATAGACCACGCGCCCATCGGGGACATCCATCTGGCTGACCGCCATGCGCTGCAAATAATCCAAAGCGCCCGGGCCCGTCACATCGAAAATGGCGAACGCGCTCAAATCAACCATGCCGACGCGCGCGCGCATCGCGAGGTGTTCGGCGCTGATGATGGGCGACCACCAGCGCGATTCCCACTCCGCCGCGCGGGGCATCAGCCGGTCGCTAAACTCGTCCAGCAGTTTCCGGTTGGACTCGTACCAGAAGGGCCGCTCCCAGCCCGCCGTTTCAAAGAACACCGCGCCGAGTTCCTGCTCGCGGGCGTAGAACGGGCTAAGCCGCACGTTGCGGTTGGAGGCCCACTGCTCCGAGGGGTGGACGATGCCATAGGTCTTGTTGAAGCCTTCGGCGGTGCGCGCGCGGATGTGCGCCGGCGTGCGGTGGTGGTCGTAGAAGCGGGCGATGTTGGAGCCGGTCGGGTCAATCTCCGGCGCGCCGCTGGTCATCCACTCGGCGACGGTGCGGGCGATGCCCGGCGCTTCCTTGATCCAGATGGCGGAGGCGGCCCACAGCCCGCGCACTTCCGGCGTCTCGCCCAGTATCGGCGCGCCGTCGGGCGTGAGCGAGAGCAGGCCGTTGATGGCATAGCGCACGCCGACGCGCTCATCGCCGAGCAGTTCCGGCATCAGATCGAGCGCCTGCTCCATCTGGGGGTCGAAGTCCTCTTGGGTGAAGGGCAGTTCGGTGGGGGAGAGGGCGGCTTCGGCAAGCGAAGGGATGTGGTCGGGTTCGACGAGGATGGGGCGGTGCGCGTACGAGCCGACTTCCATATCACTGCCGTGCTGGCGCTCGTACATATTCGTGTCCATATCGCGGATGATCGGGTACTTGATCTCGCCGACGGTGTCGGCGAAGAGCGGGATGGGGCCGACGCTGATCATCTGGTGGACGGCCGGGCTTAGCGGGATGGACGCGCCGGCCATGCGCGCGATGCGCGGGCTCCAGATGCCGCAACAGATGATGACCACCTCGGCGCGGATGTCGCCCTGATCGGTGCGCACGCCCTGCACGCGGCCGGCGCGAACCTCAATGCCGAGAATCTCGGTGTTGGCAAACGCCGACGCGCCCATCTGTTGCGCCCTTTCGCGCATAAGCGTGCCGCCGCGCAGAGAGTCCACCGTGCCGACGCCCGGGCAGGAGAAGCCGCCCAGAATGACATCGGCGTTCAGGAAGGGCACCAACCGCTTGACCTCGGCGGGCGTGATGAGTTCGGCGGCCTCGCCCCATGCTTTCGCTGACGCAAGGCGGCGGGTCAGTTCCTGCATTCGTTCGGGCGTGCGCGCCACCTCGATCCCGCCGCTCTGGGTAAAGACGCCGAGTTCTTTATATTGTCGCACGCTGTCTTGCGTGAAGCGGGTCATCTCCTTCGAGTGGTCCACCGGAAAGATGAAGTTTGAGGCGTGGCCGGTGGAGCCGCCGGGGTTGGGCAGGGGCCCTTTGTCCAACAGCACAATGTCGCGCCAGCCCAGCCGGGCCAGATGGTAGGCCATGCTGTTGCCCACGATGCCTGCGCCGATGATGACCACGTTCGCTTGATTAGGCCATGCACTCATGAAGTTGGCTCCTCAACCGAGGGGGATAAATGGATTCGACGGTTCGTCGTCTCGTTTGCAACAATACCCGTATTCTCATCGCCTGTCAATTCATCGCGCACGCACACAGGGCTCCTCAAAAGTTGTTAGTGACGCAGTTCGCTCCCGCTGGTCGCAAATCCGGCGGCCTTCAGTGGCGGATATGGCTATCCGCCACGAGCGAGAAGCGGAATCCCGCCAGCCTGTCAAGAGACTTTTGAGGGGGCCCGGACATTTGTCTTGCGGGGCTTGACAATTCGCGAAAGATTGATGGCTCATCCCTAAACTACTTGCAACGAACTAAGGCGGCGATGAACTTGGGTGTGATGCGTTTCAGGTTGACACTGTGTTCACACATCGCAATGTAACCCGACAGATGATCCTTATGCACGCCACGAAAGGGGCGCAGA
>JACQEC010000085.1 GCA_016200765.1 Chloroflexota bacterium
CAGGTAAGTATTATACCACCCCAGGTTAAACATCATGACAACCTTGGGTACGAGCGTAAGGTCATTGGGGATCATGATCGTAGCCAGAATGGCGATGAACAGGATATTCTTACCGGGCAGGTCAATGTGCGTCAGCGCGTAGGCCGACAGCACCGACGTGATCAACACACCGACAATCGTGACCAGGCTGACAATCAGACTGTTGGCAAAATATCGGAAAACCAGCGGCACGTTCCACTGTCGGTCAATACCCGCGTCGCGGATAGCGTCGCCATAGTTCTGGAACTCCAGCGGCTCGTTGCCGAAAGGCCACCAGGGCCAGAAGTTATTGGTGATGACACTCCCCAAACTCTTGAATGACGTCATGAGCATATAAACAAACGGCAGAACCGAGATCAGCGCGCCGCTGATCAGCACGGCATAGACCAGGATACGTGACCAATCGGTCTTGGCGCGTCGTTTGGGGCTTACGGACTCCATCGGTCTGGTTACGGTCGCCATTTCGTCTCGTCCTCGATGCAGAGCATATAGTGCGGATTCGCCTAATTCTCGCGGCACTCGTCAATCGTACACAACCCGGCTGCCCGCCACGCGATTCTGGAATATCGTCAGCAGTAGGATAACTGCAAACAGAACGAAGGACAGGGCAGCGCTATAGCCATAACGGTTGAATTCAAACAACTGACGGAAGATGAAGAGGCTTGCGGTGGTTGTTGCGTCGCCCGGGCCGCCGCGCGTCATCACGTAGATATGGTTAAACGCCTTGAAAGAGCCGATGACCGTCAGGATGAGCAAAAAGAAAGTCGTCGGCGACAGCAGGGGAAGGGTAATGTTGCGGAAGAGCCTCCAGCCGCTGGCGCCGTCAACCTTGGCAGCGTCGTACAATTCGCCGGGGATATTGCCAAGCCCGGCCAAAAAAATGGCGATGTCGTAGCCGACGAACACCCACGTCGTATAGATCAGCAGCGAGATAAGCGCGAGCGGCGGACCTTCAGCCCACCGAGGCAGGGTGACGTTCAGGCCGTCAGCAATGAGCAGGAAGATTCCTTTTTGCTCGCCGAGCCAGCGTAAGGCCGGCAGTCCAAGCGCCCGTAAGGCCCCGTTGATTAGTCCCCGGTCAGGGCTGTACAGGTAGGCCCATACTGCCGCAGACGCTACGGTTGAAGTGATGTACGGGAAGAAGAACATGACGCGAAGCGCTTCCTGCCCGCGAATCTTTTGAAATAGGAGGTAGGCGATGACCAAACCGAACATGAGCTGCAAGGGGATGGAAATCAACGAATAGGTGGCCGTCGTTAGGAGGGATTGCCACATCTCCGGGTCTTCAAATGCCCTCGTATAATTGTCCAACCCTACAAAGCGCACGCAGCTTAGCCGCCAGTCGCAGGTGCTGATATAGAAGCCATAAACGACCGGGAAGAATTCGAATATCAGCAAGAGCAGGAACGCCGGCGCCAGCAGAGCATAACCCAATGAAATCTCGCGCAACCGCCGCCGGGATCGCGCGGTGGATTTGCGCTCGACGCGAATCTGGCCTAGCTCAACAGTTTGGGTCGCCATACCATATTCACCTTACGATGCACAGTCACCGTGAATCTTGACAGGGCGCATTCGCCCTTATATTATGCCCCCCATCGGGGCTGATGTTCTGGCCTGTCCGAGCCCATGTCGGACGATCTGCGCGAGCGCGGCTTGGCGCGGCGGGTAGAGGAAAAACGCGTGAGGTGATAGTGGCATTATAGGCAATCGAAAAATGCTTGTCAAACTTTTGCATGGTAGTGGGTATAACGCCGATTCGTAGGGGTGAAGCCACGGCCACGTCTAGAGCCCCCGGCCGCCGCCGTTGCGCGCTGTTTCTCCCCCGCTTTCGCGGCGAGAAGTTCCGATCGCCCATACTTGGGAGGGGGGTTGGGGGTGAGGGGCTTGCTGGGCGTTATACCCTTGCACAGCAGCCCGATTGAAAATATGCCGGAGGTCGCTTATACTGCTGTAGGCGCATGATGCGGTTATGGTCGCCAGAGGATCTCATCCATGGACAAATTCATCATCGAGGGCGGACACCCACTCAAAGGGATAATTACGCCCAGCGGGAACAAGAACAGCGCATTACCCGTCTTGGCGGCGTCGCTCTTAACCGACGAACCGCTGATCGTTGAAAATGTTCCCCGTATCCGAGACGTCACCACGATGCTCCGCCTCCTCGAATCGCTGGGCGTGACATCAAAATGGCTCGGCGGCCATGAGCTTGTACTGCACGCGCAAGACATACGCCCCGATGCCCTGGACCCGATGGATTTCGCGGAAATTCGCGGCTCGGTCGTGTTGGCCGGACCCCTGCTGGCACGGGTCGGTCGGGTCAATTTGCCGCGCCCCGGCGGCGATGCCATCGGGCGGCGGCGGGTAGATACTCATTTGCTGGCCCTGCGCGAATTGGGCGCCGAGATCGCCGTCGAGGATACTTATCGCATGGTAGCCGATGGGCTCACCGGGGCAGACATCCTTCTGGACGAGATGAGCGTTACGGCGACCGAAAGCGCGCTCTTGGCAGCATCGCTGGCGCGCGGCACGACGACGATCCAGAACGCGGCGTCGGAGCCGCATGTGCAGGACGTGGCGCGCTTGTTGCAGGTCATGGGGGCGCAGGTCGAAGGCATCGGCACGAATACGCTGACGATCGAGGGCGCGCAGCGGTTGCGCGGTGGGCGCTTCCGCATCGGCCCCGACCACGTCGAGGTGGGCAGCTTCCTCGGCTTGGCGGCGGCGACCGGCAGTGAGCTACTCATTGCCGAGGCTCTACCGCGTAACCTGCGTATGATTTGTTTGATGTTCCGGCGGCTAGGCGTTGAGACCGAAGTGCGCGGCCCTCATCTGTTTGTTCCCGGAGGCCAGCGCCTACACATTCAGGCCGATGCGCATGGCGCCGTGCCCAAGATCGAAGACGCGCCGTGGCCGGGCTTCCCCGCCGACCTGATGAGCATTGCGCTGGTGGCCGCGACGCAAGCCGAGGGCACCCTGTTGATTCACGAGAAGATGTTTGAGAGCCGGCTCTTCTTTGTAGATAAACTGATCACGATGGGCGCTAAGATCATTCTGTGCGATCCGCACCGCGCGGTTGTGATTGGCCCATCGCCGCTTCATGGCGAACCCGTACAAAGCCCGGATATTCGCGCCGGTATGGCCCTCTTAATTGCCGCGCTGGCGGCGCGCGGTACGAGTGTGATCCACAACGCCGCCGTGATTGATCGGGGCTACGAGAGGATTGACGTTCGATTGCAGCAGATTGGCGCGCGCATCGAGCGCGTCAGCGACTGACTGCGAGCCCTGTGCAGCGAGTGATCATGCGCGCGCCGAGAGTCCGCAGGCACGATGGGCCTACGCCGTTCTGAACCTCACGCTATTTCTTGTTCGCGCCAGGGTCAATTTGACGTGGCGTAGGCGGCGGTGTGCGGAAGACGGCCTGCAAAATCTTGTCGAAAAGCTCAAAAACATATTCCTGCTTGAAGCCAGACAGCGCGGCAATGAAGCAAGGGATGATAAATTTGTCGCCCGCCTGATCGATCGTCACGCCGTTCAGTGTCAGCATACCGGTCAGATACAATAGGTACACCAACCCGCCTGCCGTGAGCCCTTTGATGGGCCTCGCGATGTAATCCAAGTTATAGGCCGGGTCATACTCGCGAATCTGGACGAACCACGGCATATTGTACAGCGTCCCGATCACACCTCCGATACCCCCCCATCCCAGCGTGGTCAGCAAAGGCACAAACTCCGCACGGATAAGCGCCACCCCGGCAACCTGTATATCCGCCTTGGGGAATACCCACGGCAACGTGGCTAGCGCTGCGCTGACTGCCAGCGCGATGAAGTTCCACGCCAAAACCGCTCGCACATGCCACACCTCCTCCGGCGGAATCGGATCATCACTATGCGCCAGCTTGGTGCGCACCTTTTCTGCAAAGTATTCGGCCTTAGAGAGCTCGCCCGCGCGGTCACTGCCGAACGCCAGTTCGCGCGCCTGCCGGAGCAAATCAAGGCAATACTCTGCGACCTTTGGGCTGTCATGAATAGTTTTGGCGACCTGCAAGTAGAGCTGGCCGATCTCCGA
Source organism: Chloroflexota bacterium (assembly GCA_016200765.1). Taxonomy (GTDB): domain Bacteria; phylum Chloroflexota; class Anaerolineae; order JACRMK01; family JACRMK01; genus JACQEC01. The sequence continues at coordinate 4,106 of JACQEC010000085.1, forward strand.
GAAGACGTGCTCACGAAATTCCTTGACTCGGGGGTCATCTTGGAGGTCTTGACCGGCCCTCTGTGCGTTATCGGTTAGCGCGATTTCATCTTTCAGCCTGCGCGCTAAATCAGCGCTAGCCGGAGTTGGCGAAAGGGGCATCTCCCCAGCAGGCGCCGCCAAGATCCGACTGGCGGTGCTGGCACTGCTTGTACCGCTGCTCTCTTGTCGCATGTTCGCAGACATACTGTTGATCGTCGAGTTCTTGGGGCTGACGGAAGCGGAATAGGTTGGCCCCGCAATCCCGTTGGCTACAGCAGGCACTACGAGCGCCGGCCTTGACGGCGCTGGCATTGTCGGTTGAGCCATCGCTCCCCCTTGATTGGTTGGTTCATAACTGAACGCGCCCGGGCCGGATGCGCGCGCCAGGCTGGCCGGCGCGCTCCCGTTCGCCGCACGACGAGCGCGCGGCGGGACTGGCACGTTGACATTGAGCTCATTCTGGACGCCCTTTTCCGCGTCCCCGTTAACGAAGACCGGTGCCTGTGTGCGTTGAGCCGCCACGGCGGTTAGATCGCCCTGCTTCGCGACGACCGCGTTCGGCGTCAGCCAATCTACAATCGCGTGCTCGGCGGGCGCAACCTCTACGGGCGCGCGAGCCTTAGGACTGGCAAACAGGGTAGGAACGACCCCGGCCGCGTCCTGCGCGTCGCCGAAGTCCTGCCAGTCGTCCACCAGCCGATCCAGCGCATCATTTCGCCGGGGCGTTTCTGCTGAAGGCGGGTCGCTCACGCTAGCGGCGACCTCAAACGAGCGATCGTTACCCAGCCCCTTGAGGCTGGCTTTCTTTTTGACCATCTTGGGTTAATACCTCCGCTAAACGGCGATAGGCTGCCGCACCATCGTGGCGGCTCTCGTATTCTAGGATAGACTTGTGCACGACCGGTGCTTCGGCAAAGCGGACGCTTTCTTTGATGACGACGTTGAACACCTTCGCGCCGAAGATTTTACGGGCCTCCTCAAGCACCTCTTGCGAATGAATCGTGCCAGTGTTGTACATCGTACCGAGTATGCCTGTGAGCTCCAGCGAGGGGTTCAACCGCACCCTGATCTTTTCAATGGTATCCAGCAGCATGCGCATACCGCGCAAAGAGAGGAACTGGCATTGTACGGGGATGATCACCTCGTCGGCGGCCGTCAAGGCGTTGACCGTTAACAGGCCGAGGCTCGGCTGGCAGTCAATCAGGATGAAGTCGTAGCGCTCGCGGGTCGGCGCCAGCGCATATTTGAAGAAGAATTCGCGGCCGCTCCGATTGCTCAAATTGAGCTCGGCCGCGGCGAGGTCAACGTTAGCAGGGACAAGATCAAGGCAAGGACGAACGGGTACGATCAGGTCTGAAAGAAGCGAGTGGGGATTGGCAAAAACGCTGTAGAGGGTTGCCTCGAGGTCATAAGTGGAAACGCCAAGACTGGCAGTAAGCGCGCCTTGTGGGTCCATATCCACCAACAGCGTCCTCTGGTGGCGCTCGGCAAGGGCCGCGCCTATATTAAGCGTGGAAGTAGTCTTGCCAACTCCGCCTTTCTGATTGGCGATGGCGATAACGCGCGCCACAAATGCTCCTCGTCTTTGAGGCTACCGACTAAGTTAGTCTGATTATAGCACACGGTGTCAAGGGCTCAAAGAGTCGAATTGCGGGCGATTGTGTCTCAGGGCATAACGCGAATTGGTTTTGGGTATAGCGCAGATTCGTCGGGGCGGAGCAACCGCCACACCGCACGCTGTTGGGCAACCGCATGGCTGGCCCCCGACTGGATCGGGGGCTGGCCGTGGTTGCGCCCTTAGCGCAGACCCTCTCACCTCTCCGACCCTTCGGCCTGATACCCGCTTGCCCGTCACGCAGCGCACTGAGCGAACCGGTCTCAACCCGCTTCAGCGGGTTTTCTCTTCGGCTCATCCCTAAACTACTTGCAACGAACTAAGGCGGCGATGAACTTGGGTGTGATGCGTTTCAGGTTGACACTGTGTTCACACATCGCAATGTAACCCGACAGATGATCCTTATGCACGCCACGAA
>JACQEC010000082.1 GCA_016200765.1 Chloroflexota bacterium
CGCGTCGTGCCGTGCGCCAGCGCGCCGAGCATCAGCGCGCGGTGCGCGATGGATTTGTCGCCGCCGAGTTTAACACTGCCGCGCAACGCAGAGACCGCTGAGACTCTCATGGCTGTCCTTCCACCCTACCTCTCGCCTGCTCCAACCGCGCGCGCCATTCTGCTGGGGTGCCGTCGGCGATCGCAGCGCGCCAGCGCCACAGTTCCTGCTGGTAGCGGTCAATCATCGCGACGATGTTCGCTCCATTGGTCGCAATGATGTCGGCCATCATCTGCGGGTCGCTGGCGGCCAGCCGCGTCATGCTGGCGTAACCGCTGGACGCGAGCGCGCGGGCGTGGTCATCGCGCAGGTCGCCGATGGTGTTTACAAGGCTCGCGCTCAACAAATATGGCAGGTGGCTGATGGCGGCGACCGCGCGGTCATGCGTCTCCGCATCCATCACCACCGACTGCGCGCCGATACGCAGGATGAGTTGCTTGAGCGTGTCCATCGTCTCACCGCGCGCGCGCGCGGTTGGCACCAACACAAATTTCGCACTACGAAAGAGCGCCGGATCGGCGGCCAATAGGCCCGACTGCTCCTTGCCACACATCGGATGCCCGCCGACGCACTGGGCTGGCATTGCCTCCATCTGACTGACCACGTCGCGCTTCGTACTGCCCAGGTCCATCACGATTTGGTCGGGCCGCACCTGCCAGCGATGCTCATCACACCAAGCAATAATCGCCCGCACCGGCATCGCCAGCACAATCAGGTCTGTCGTTGCGATGTCACCACAGGCTTCGTCAATCGCGCCCATTTCCAAGGCGCGCGCCACGGTTTGCGGACTCACATCGTCGCCCACAATGCGCCGTCCCACACCATTCTGCTTGAGCGCCATCGCCAGCGAGCCGCCCATCAGGCCCAGCCCGACGACGGCGACGGTAAAGCCATCCAGGTCTTTCATAGCCGCTTACCCACCGCCACGGCGATGCCCTTCAACTCCCCCATCAATTTTGAGAACGCCTCCAGCGTGAGCGACTGCGCTCCGTCGGACACTGCTTTGGCGGGGTTGGGGTGCACCTCTATCAATAGCCCGCTCGCGCCCGCCGCCACGGCACCCTTCGCCACCGCTCCAACCAGTGCCGCCTTACCCGTGCCGTGGCTGGGGTCGGCGATGACCGGCAGATGGCTCTGCTCTTGAAGTGCCGGTATCGCGTTCAGGTCAAAGGTGTTGCGTGTGTACGTCTCAAAGGTGCGGATGCCGCGCTCGCAGACCATCACGCGCCGATTACCGTGCGAGAGGATGTACTCGGCGGCCATCAGCAACTCTTCCAGTGTGGCGGACATGCCGCGCTTGAGCAGAACCGGGTGTTGCGACTCGCCGGCGGCGTGGAGCAGCGGGTAGTTCTGCATGTTGCGCGCGCCGATTTGCAGGATGTCGGCGTGGCGCGCCACCAGCGGCATTTGCTCGACCGACATCACCTCGGTGACCGTCAGCAGACCGGTTTCCTGTCCTGCTTCATGCAGTAGCTCCAGCCCGGCCTCGCCCATGCCCTGAAACGAGTACGGCGACGAGCGCGGCTTGAACGCGCCGCCCCGCAAGACCTTCGCGCCGGCCTCTTTGACCGCCTGGGCTGTTTCCATAATCTGACAGCGATCCTCAACCGAGCAAGGACCGGCCATGACCACCAGTTGATCGCTTCCGATGCGCGAGCCGTTCAACGCGATGACCGTGTCTTCTTGCTGGAAGTCGCGGCTGGCGAGTTTGAACGGCTTCAGGATACGCACAACCTGCTCGACGCCGTCCCAGCCATCGGCGATGTCGGGCGTGAATGTGCGCCCGTTGCCGACAGCGCCGATGATCGTGCGCTCGACGCCGCGCACAACATGCGCCTGATAGCCCAGCGCTTCGATGCGCTGGATAGCCTCGCCAATCTGCTGGCTGGTGGCTCCGTGCTTCATAACGATAACCATAGTGGCTCCTCCGATCAATCTTGCGGGCGGCCCGCCCAATCGGGCCTGAGCCGCGTCGCGTCTCGCAGATAAACGTGCTGAATCTGATCCTGCACCTTGTCAGTGTTCCACAGCACCAGCACGCGGATACAGCGCGGCAGGCTGTCGGGCACTGGTAGTTCTTGATGGCAGAGCATCGGCACTTGCGTCCAGCCCAGCGCGCGCGCCGCCGCCGCCGGAAACGCCGCGCACAGATCGCTCGTAAGGCTGAAGGTAGCCGCGGCGATGTCGCTGGTTGCGGTGTGGTTGCGCGCCACAATCTGTGTGAGCATCTCGCGGGTGGCCGCCGCAATCTCTTGTTCGCTATCGGCGCTGACCGTTATCGCGCCGCGTATGCCCCTCAACATGTCGCGGACTCCTTATTACTGGATCACACTGACCAGCGCGATCAGCCCCAAGCCAGCGATGACCGCGCCCGACAGCCGGTTGACCCAGCGCAGGTTCTGTGGCGTGAAGCGCGACTGGAGCAGGCTCACACCGCCGCTAAGGATGAGCCACCAGAGCGCCGACCCGAAGAACACACCCAGCACTAACATCGCCGCGGCCGCGTAATTGCCCCTCGCCTCTTGGGCCACACCCAGCCCCGCGAAGATGACGGCGAACGTGATAATGGTTGCCGGGTTGGTCAATGTCAATGCAAGCGTGGACAGATACGCGCCCATCAGCCCGGCGCCGCTCGCTTGCGCCGCTGTCCGGGCGGGCTTGCCGGCAAAGGTGCGGATGCCGAGATAAAGAAGGAACGCGCCGCCGGAAACACGCAAAACCCATTGTTGGCTGACCAGCAGGCTCGAAACGGCCGTCAGGCCAAAGCCCGCCACGCACGCATACAGCGCGTCCGCAGTCGCCGCCCCCAGCCCGCAGAGCAGTCCGGTCACCCGGCCATCGGCCAGTGTGCGGCGGATGCATAAGACGCCAATCGGCCCGACCGGCGCGGCAATCGCGAAGCCGATGATCAGCCCGTTCAACACCAATGCCATCTCCATGCACTCTCCGTAGGCAAACAAAAAAGCGTGGAGCCGATTGCTCCACGCTTTTGCTCTTGAATCTCAGCCGACCGGATTAGGTCAGGCCATCCTCAGCGCGTCGCAACCGGCATTCACGCTTCGCAAAATAGAAGTAAAAATAATACGCGCTCTGCGGGCGCGCGCAGGCGCCGGCGCGGACAGCCGATTGCGATGAGCGGGCAGAGCGTGTGGTCAACATGTCAGAATGGCAGCATACTAGCACAAGTAGTGTGGCAGTGTCAAATCTGCTGAGCTCCGCGCGCATCTTCGCGCCTCCTCGCCCCGCCCCGCTTTTGACAAAGGGTTTTACTCCCCCTATAATCGCGCCATGCGGGGATAGAACACCCCGACCTTCAGGAAAGGCACGATGTCACGAAAATCTCCCGACCCGTCACCCTCCCGTCGAACCGCTTTCAGGCGGAGCCGCGCGCTTGGCCTCTTGATCAGCTTCGTTATCATCCCGGCCCTGCTCGTGCTGGCGCTGGTTCTGCCGCCCATCTCCCTGCCGGAGCGCATCTTCGACGCCGATTACCGCGCCATCAGTCGCAGTGGAACCGACCTGCCCAGTCAGGACGGCGCGCGTCTGTCAGTTCCACCCGAAGGCATGGCCAAGGTCGCCGGGGTCACGAAACTGAAACTCGACAACATCGCCCGCACAGCCTTCACGGAGGGAAAGGCCGGAGACGAGATGGCAAAGGCGCTGGCCGCATTCCCGCCCAACCTCGACCTGAAAAGCCCGGTCTATCAATTCTCGCTGAAAGGCAATGCGCCGAGCCAGGCGGTCTTCAGCGCGCCCATCCTGAACAACACCGACCCGCTCACGACGCTGGATTTTTACTCGTGGGACGGCACGCGCTGGGAGTACCTGCCCGGCCGCTTCTTTGACGACGACACCGGCGAGGCAAGCCTGACCGCCCTGCCGAAAGCCATCGCAATCGCCCAAACCAAGCCCGTCCCACCGGTCATCTCGGCGGAGATGGCCGCGGCGGTTGATCTGCCGAAGCTGGCGCAGGACACGCTGGCCGAGCTTAACCCGCTGGGTGTCACCGTCAAGGATGATGGGTCGCTCACGGGCCAGCCGCTCCGTGTTTCATCGGCGCAAACGACCATCGTCATTCCCACCATCAGCAATCTGGATACCACCTCCACCAGCGCGGGAACGCCAGCCGTCCGCGCCGATATCGTCGGCAAAGTGCTGGCCACCGACAGCGCGCGTCAAGCGCACGTGCGGGCGATCGCCGACTTCGCCGTCCAGAACCTTCTGCCCGGCGTTGACATCTATTATGCCGGATTGAAGACGGATCTGCGTCCCTATTTCACCCAGTTCGTCCGGGAGTTAGCGGCAGAACTGCACGCGCGTGGCAAATTGCTCACCGTCAGCGTGCCTCCGCCGGTCCCGATCTCTGCCGGCGATTGGGACACCGGCGCTTACGACTGGCAAGCCATTGGCCAGTTGGCCGACAGCCTCAAGATACCCGCAGTGATTGCGCCCAATGCCTATCAGCCCAACGGACTCATGGACAGCCTGCTCCGCTGGACCGTCGCGCGCGTTAATCGGTATAAGGTGCAGGTTCTCCTTGATACGCAGCCGCAAGACCGCGTGAATAACCAATCGGCGCCCCGCACCTATGAGGATACCCTTCGCGCGTTGGTTGGCAAGATCAAGGTGGAGGGCTTGAGCCGGAGCTACGCCACACCCCAGCAAGACGTCAAGCTCTTGGTCAGCGTCGCCGACGGTTTCAACGGCTTTCAGCGTGATGACGTCACCAAAGCCTACTCATACACCTATAAGGATGAGACTGGCCGCCTGCACACGGTGTCACTAGAGACGCCCGAGAGCGTCGCATTCAAGATGGCGCTGGTAAGCCGCTATAACCTAAGAGGCGTCGCCTTCAGAGGCTTGTTGAGTGCAGGGGCCGATGCGAGCCTGTGGAGCGCAATCGCCCAATACCGGCAGGCCGCCGCCGCTAAGGCTGGCGTGTCCTACGAAGTGGTCTGGACGGTCACCGACAGCAAAGGTCAACCGATACAGGTTGAGAA
>JACQEC010000083.1 GCA_016200765.1 Chloroflexota bacterium
TCCGGCGACGACGAGCAGAGTCAGCGCAGACCCGCGCCAACTGTGGTGGTAGGTCTGGTAGTATAACAGCGGGAATCGCTTCTTCATGATCGCTACCTTTTGGAGGGCGCGCGGATGACAAAGGCTTCGTTCTTGGCGACGTCAAACAGGGTGCCATCGCCCGGCATACAGCCCCCCACCGCAAACAGCAGACCGTCAATGTATGTCAACTGCAGGCCATGGCGCGAGGTCAACATCGCCGGCAGTTTCGACCATAGGCCGCTCTGGAAGTTATACCGGTAGTGCAGGTCATACTTGACGATGTGCAGTCCATCGTCGGCGAGGGCCGCGCCAAAGCCCGCCAGCGGCGTCGGCAGCTTCCCGCCCGGCGACCACTGCCGGGTGGCCGGGTCAAAGACCTCGATCATATCCGTCGGCCCGTCGGCGTTGCGCCCGCCCATCGCCCAAATCTTTCCGTTTACCACCAGCGACTGCAGGGCATAGCGCGCCGTCGGCAGGGGCGGCAGTGACGACCAGCGGTCGCCAACCGTGTCATACGCCTCGACGATGTTCATTTCGCGCAGGTCGTAGCCGCCGATGGCGTAAATGGTGTTGCCGATGGCGCTAAGGGTCAGGTCAAAGCGCTTGGTCGGCATCGGCGCGAGGCCGGTGCGCCACTGGTTTCGCTCCGTGTCGAACACCTCGACCGCGGTGGTCACGCCGGTTTCAGGAAAGCCCCCGATGGCGTAGATGCGCGTGCCGACGGCTACCACCCCGACCGAACTGCGAGCAGTGGGCATGGGGCGCAGGTAGGTCCACGTGTTCTTCTGCGGGTCATAGACCTCGGTCAGGTCAAGCCGCCGGCCGAGCGACCCGGTCATACCGCCAATCGCGTAGATCTTCCCCTCCACGCTGGCCATGCCAATCCAGCTGCGCTCTTCCTGCATCGAGGCCTTACGCAACCACTGGCCGACCGGCGGCGGGGTCGCCGTGGGCGGCGGCGGATTGGAGCCGCAGGCCGTTAAGACGGCAACGCACAAGACGATTAGCAGGGCAATCGGCATACGGCTTGCGCTTCTCCAGATTATTGCCATAGCTTCAGCACCTCCTCCAACGTCAACGGCATCGGAACCGCGTGACTGCCGTCGAACTTGACCAGACGGCTATCGTAGCCGGCCTTCGTCAAAGCGTCGTTGAATGCAACCGAACTCTCCATCGGCACGCGCGAGTCAAACGTCCCGTGCAATAGCCGAACCCGCACGTTCAGGCGCAGCGTATCGCCCAAGTGGACGTAAGGATTGATGATCTGCCAGAGCGGCGGGTTGTCATTTTGCAGGGTCGTCCCTGCGCCATAAGCGCCGGCAACCCCCACAAAGGCATCAACGCGCGCCGAGCCGCCCTCGGCCACACACTTCGTCTGCGGCGGCGGTGCTCCGCGACCGGCGGCCAACTCCTGCCATGCGCGCTCTGGATTATCTCCGGCGAACGCCAGTGATGCTCCCACGCCCGCGCCCAGCGAGAAGCCGACCAGCGCCAGCCGCTTCGGGTCTCCGCCGTAGCCCGGCGCCGACGCGCGCGCGAAGCGAACGCCGCAGGCCAGCGTCTCGAAGACCTGACGGTAGCCCTTGCCGTTTTCCCTCTCGCCAATGGAGACCGTCCGATCCGGCCATTCGAGCGTGAAGACCACCAGCCCTCGCTCGGCCATCGCCTGACTGATGCGCGTGTAGTCGCGCTTGCCCTCGCCCAGCCCGTGCAGAAACACCACCAGCGGCCAGCCCTTGCGCTCGGTAGGCGCGTAGACATCGAGCGCCTGCGCGCTGACATCGGGCTGTAACGGAACGGTGTAGGTGATGTCTTTGGCCGCCGCAATCGAGAAGGTCAGCGGGGTTGGTGTGGCGACCGGTGCGGGTGTGGAAGGAGGCGGAACCGCGGTGGGCGCAGGCTGAACGGCCCCGCACGCGGCCAGCAGAGCTACCGCGATCAGGCTTACCATAGAGCGCCGGAGCCTGTGATAAATCCGATAGCGGGCAAATTTCGCAGTGCGGCTGACGCGCACGGCAAATCTCCCGCCCGTGTCGGATCAGGTTGACGTGAAACGGGAAAAAGAGCGCCGCCGGGATGATGCGCTCCAGCGCATCGTGCGCTTTCTCCGCAGACAGCGCCGCCGGTATCAGCCCCAGCCGACCGGTGATGCGATGCACGTGCGTATCCACCGGAAAGGCCGGGCGGTTGAAGCCGAACAGCAGGACAATCGCCGCCGTCTTCGGCCCCACGCCGTCCAAGCCGCGCAGCCACGCTTTCGCCTCGCCGACCGGCATCCGCTTCAGGAACGCGAGGTCTATCTCACCGCGCTGTCGCGCGATCTCGCGCAGAGCCGACTGGATGCGCGGCCCCTTCTGGTTCGCCAGCCCCGCCGAGCGGATGGCCGCAACCACCTGCGACGGCGGCGCATCGCGCACCGCCTCCCACGTGGGAAAGCGGGCGCGCAGGGCTTCGTAAGCGCGCTCGCTGTTCCGGTCGTTGGTGTGCTGGCTAAGGATGCAGTTCACCAACTCGCCCACCCCGTCGCCGCGGCGCGCGGGCGGCTTCGGTTCGCCGTAAGCCTTCAGCAGGCGGCGGTGGATTTGCCGCGCCTTCAGGCGGAGCGTTCGCGAGTAGGGGCGAAGCGGCGCGCGAGTGGCCTGCTCGTTGACGCGATGACTCGCGCGCGCGGCTTCGCCCTTCCTCGGCCATACCCCGTCGCCGCGACGTGCCCGATTCACGGCGCGTACGCCTCGCGCAGAAGCGCAATGGCGTTCATCCAATAATACAGATAAGCCCAGATAAACGCCAACGCCACCCAGCGCAGTGACTCGCTCGTTTCGCGCCGCCACTGGCGCGCGATCAAGAGGATCGGGACAGTCGCCGCAACCCAGAACGCCCAGTGGGACGCGCTGTTCAAAGCCAGCGAGGACTGCCCGATGATGTCTTGCGCCGGCCAGTACAGCGGCAACTGCGCCGCCAGCAAGACGACGGTCATCGCAATCGCATTGGCGCGGGTGAGCCGGTGCGCGACCAGCAACACCGCAGAGACAATCACGACCCGCCAGATGTTGACGATCAACAGCGGCAGGACGTACATAAACGCCGTGGCAACCGTCACCACGAAGGTGGCCGGCGGGTTACTGCCCGCAAAACCCAGCCGCTCCCAGATCGAAAGGTCGGCCATCTGCGCCGTAGACGCATAGAACAGCGCCGCGTCCCTGTCCGAGACGTTCTCGACCCAGAACAGGTGATAAAGCCCCGCGCCTGCGGTCAGCCATACCGGCTGGAAAGCGCCCGACGTCGAAAAGGTCAAGCGCGTCTCCGGCCCACCCGGCTTGCCGTTCAAAGTGAAAGGCCGCGCGAGGACTTGCGGTCGGCTGTTGCGCCGCGCCAAGCCCGACCAGCTGACCCACAGGATATCGCCTTGAGTGCGGGCGTCCAGCGCGCTGGCGTTGCGGATGCCATCCAACACCACCGGCTGTGCGCCTATCTGCGAGCCGTTGGCGTCGAAACGGCTCAGGCGCGCACTGCCGCCGATCGCCTCCAGCAGGTCAATCGTTCCTGCCGCATCCGTGAAGACCACAACAGGATAGGCGGCGGTGCTGCCCAGTTGCGCGCGATGCGAGAGGATAAGCGGCTCGTCGAGCGGCTCGCCGTCGAGCGTGTAACGGGCATAGTGCAGGTCCACGTACCTGTTATCGTCCGTGAAGTAAAAGACGTGCAAGGCGCCGCCCGCGACCACCAGCGCCGGCTGTGTGGCCAGCGCCGCTTCCGCGCTCAACCGCCGCGCCCCGGAGACCACATCGCCGCGCGTGTTGAAGCGCGCCATATAGATCGCCGGCTGACGCTCGCGGTCTTCGCTCCACACGGCGAAGGTATCCTGTCGGTTGCCTGCCAGCGCCAACTGGCGCATGTCGCCCGCGCCGTCCACCGCGCGGCGCGGCGGCTCGCCGCGGGCGGAGACCATCAGCGCGGCGGACGGCGACTTCTCAATATAGGCGATCAGGTCGCCGCCATCGGGCAGGAGCGCCAGCGCGGGCGAGAACGAGCGCGTCCCGGCGCGGCTGATGCGCTGGGGCCGCGCCAGCCAGTCGCCGTTCAGGCTCATGCGCGCCGAGAAAACTTGCAAGGCGTCGTCTTCGGTATTCGACCAGACCAGATGGATGCTCTGATCCGGCGATAGGCTGATGCCGCGGGTATCGCGCAGGTCCACCGTCGCCAGCGCGCGCGGCGCGCTCCACCCCGGCGCATAGGTCGCGGGCGGCGGCTGGGCCACGAGCGAGAGCGCGATGCCGGCCAGAATGGTCAGAACTATGACGGCGTGAAAGCGGTAGCGGGCAATTGGGAGCATGGAAGAACGAGGGTCGGAGCGTGACGGCAAAATAAAACTCCCGAAGCGGCTAAACTTCGGGAGTCTCTATCCAGCGGTCGCGCGCTCCTACTGCTTCAAGCGTGGGTCCAGCGCGTCGCGCAGGCCGTTGCCCATGAAGTTCACCGACAGCACCGTGACGAAGATAAAGAGACCCGGCACAAAGATGTTAACCGGCGCGAGGAAGAGATATTGCTGGGCGTTGGTCAGCATATTGCCCCACGACGGCGTGGGCGGCTGGACGCCAAAGCCCAAAAATGACAGCGCCGTCTCGGTCAGGATCACGCCGCCAATCTGCAGGGTCGCGGCGACAATCATCGGCGAGGTCGCATTCGGCAGAATGTGGCGAAAGATAATGCGCGGGTTGGACGAGCCGATAACCCGCGCCGCTTCGATGTAGTCGCGCACCTTGATCGTCAGAAACTCGCCGCGCACCAGCCGCGCCACGCCGGTCCAGCTGACCGAGGCCAGCACAATGGCCAGCCCCCACCACGGCGGGCGGAAGACTGCGCTAATCAGGATCAACAAAAAGAGGAGCGGCACGGAGAGCAGAACATTGATCAGCGCGCTGATAATCATATCCACCACGCCGCCAAAGTAGCCTGCCATCGCGCCGCTGAGTGTGCCAATCGTCAGCGTCAGCGCCACCGTCAAGACCGCAATAAACAACGAGACCTGCGCGCCAAACATGATGCGCGTCAGCACATCGCGGCCCAGTTCGTCGGTGCCCAGCCAGTGCGCCGGCCGTTCGGGCGTGCGCGCCCAGCCGAGCGGTTTCAGGTTGCCTAGCAGTTCGATTTGCTCCGGCTGAAAGTGTGTGACTTCACTGGCGAGCGGTGTTGCCAACAGCGCCATCAGCCCCAGCAGGAGCAGGACGGCGGTTCCGACGACGGCCAGTTTATCGCGCCAGAAGCGCCGCCAGGCCAGCGCCAGCAGACCCGGGCTTTTCAGCGCGGCCTGCGCCGCGAAAATATCCGGCAGAGGCTGTGAGATGGTGGCCGTTGTGCCTTGAGTGGTCATCACATCACCCCTGTGGTCAACTTAATCATACCGGATACGCGGGTCGAGAAAGCCATAAGCGATGTCGGCGGCCAGATTGCCGAGGATCGTCAGGGCCGAGGCCATAATCACAACGCCCATAATCAGCGGGTAGTCGCGCTGGGTGGTGGCCGTGAAGGCCAGCCGCCCCATGCCCGCCCACGAAAAGATCGTCTCGGTCACCAGCGCGCCGCTGACCAGACCGGGGAGCGAAAGCCCCAGCAGGGTCACGAAGGGAATCAGCGAGTTGCGCAGCGCATGGCGAAAGATCACCAGCCGCTCGGCCAACCCCTTGGCGCGCGCCGTGCGCACATAATCCTGCCGGATCACTTCCAGCATGGAGGCGCGGATGTAGCGGTTCCAACTGGCAATGCTGATAAAGGCCAGCGTGATGGCCGGCAGGGTCAGGTGCCAGAGCACGTCGCCGGCCTCAATCGTTTGGTTCCTCACCTCATAGATGCCGCCGACCGGAAACCAGCCGAGGTTGACGGCAAACAGCAGGATCATCATCAGGCCAAGCCAGAAACTGGGGATGGCGACGCCTGCCGTCGAAAAAAAGGTCGCCAGATTGTCCAAGAGCGAGTATTGCTTGACTGCGGACAGCACCCCCAGCGGTACGGCAATCAGCAGCGCCATCAACAGCGCGGTGCCGGTCAACAGCAGCGTCTTGGGCAGGCGCTCGGCGATCATATCGGAAACCTTCACGCCGCGCTGAATGAGCGAAGTGCCGAGATCACCGTGCAGCAGCCCGCCGACGAAGATGAGATAGCGCTCCGGCACGGATTTGTCGAGGCCCATGCTGGCGCGGATGCGCGCAATGTCTTCGGGCTTGATGTTCGGGTCAAACAAGGCGAGGTCGCCGGTGGGCCCACCGGGCGCGAAATTGATCAAAGAAAAGACAATAATGGTGATCAGGAAAAAGATCGGGACGGATTGAATCAGGCGGCGAATCAGGTATTTCGTCACAAATTCAGTCTCCTATCGGGGGAAAGCCCCTCATCCCTTGCTCCCTTCTCCCCCACAGGGTGGGGGAGAAGGGCAGAGATGAGGCCCGTTCCGACTACTGCGTCTTGGGGGCCATCCACCACTCGTGGACGTTGTTCAACGAACCGGCCGGGCCGGGCTTGTAGCCGTTCAGCCGCTTCGAGTAGCCCACAATCGCCTGATTGAAGAACAGGATAAAGCTCGGAACGTCGTCGGCGATGATGGTTTGCAGTTTGAAGTACAGCTCCTTGCGCTTCGCCTGATCAAGCGTGTCCAGCGCGGCGTCAAGAAGCTTGTCGGCTTCGGGGTTCGTGTACTTGTTCATGTTGAAGCCGCTGGCCGCCGAGTCGGTGTGCCACATCACCTTCTGGTCCGGGTCAACGCCCCACGAGAAGCCGACGAGGAAGATCTCGTAGTCGCGGGTGCCGTCCGGCGTC
>JACQEC010000100.1 GCA_016200765.1 Chloroflexota bacterium
CAGGGCACCCCCGCCTGCTGTGAGAGCAGCATATCTATACCGCGCAGCAGCGCGCCGCCGCCGGTCAGCACCATCCCGCGGTCTATCATATCGGACGAGAGTTCGGGGGGCGTCTTTTCCAGCACCGATTTGACCACCCCCACGATGGCCGCCAGCGGCTCGGCAATCGCCTCGGTCACCTCGTCGGAAGTGATGGTAATCATCTTGGGCAGTCCGGCCACCTGATCGCGCCCGCGCACTTCCATCGTCATCTTCTCGTCCAGCGGCAGGGCGCTGCCGATTTGCAGTTTGATCGTCTCGGCTGTCTGCTCGCCAATCATCAGGTTATACTTCCGCCGGATGTAGCTCGCAATCGCCTGATCCAGTTTCAGCCCGCCCACGCGCACCGAACTGGCGACCACAATGCCGTTCAGCGAGATGACCGCCGCTTCGCTGGCGCCGCCGCCAATATCTACCACCATGTTGCCGGTCGGCGTCTCCACCGGCAGACCCGCGCCCAGCGCGGCGGCCAGCGGCTCCGGAATCAGGCGGGCGGTGCGGCCGCCGGCCTGCAGGGCCGCGTCGTGCACCGCGCGGCTCTCGACGCTCGTCACCCCCACCGGCACACTCACAATCAGGTCGGGCTTCACCAGGCGGAAGCGGCCGCAGACCTTATTGATGAAGTATTCCAGCATCGCTTCGGTGACGATAAAATCGGCAATGACCCCATCGCGCATGGGGCGCGTAATCTCGACGTTTTCGGGCGTGCGGCCGAGCATGGCGTGCGCCTGCTCGCCAATCGCCACGATTTTGTCATTGATCGTGGAAATCGCGACGATGGACGGCTCGCGCAGGACGATGCCCTTGCCCTGCAAGTGCACCAACACGTTGACGGTGCCGAGGTCTATGCCAATTTGCTTTGCAAACATGAGTCTCCGGGAGGCAGTGGGTTCGCTCGCATTGTATCCGAAATCGTCAGGAAGCCAAAAAGAAGAGGCAGGTGCGGCCCCGCCCCTTCGACAAGCCCAAGACGCGAGGGTTGCCCTGCCTTCTTCCTTATCCATCTCAAACGGATGATGCGCGGCGCTAATCGGCGCGGGTGCGATGCCGCCGCGCCACCTTGATGCGCACGCTGGCCCGGCGCAAGGCCGCCTCAATGATCGCGGCCTGCGCGGCGTCGGCGGGCTTTTCCTTCAGCGAGGTCTCGGCGCGTTTGCGGGCTTCTTCGGCGCGCGCGATGTCAATCTCGTCGGCGTGCTCGGCCGAGTCGGCCAGGATGGTAACTTTATCGGGGCGCACTTCCATAAAGCCGCCGCCAATCGCAATCAACTGATCGGGCCGCCCCCGGCTCTTGATGACGAGCTCGCCCGCGTTCAGCGCGGTCATCAGCGGCGCGTGGTGCGGCAGGATGCCCAGCATCCCCTCGGTGCCCGGCGCGACGACCATATCCACCTCTTCGGAGAAGACGACGCGCTCGATCGTAACGATGTCTAGTTTGATTGGCATATCACCACTCAAGGAGTAGGAAGTATGGAGTAGGGAGTAAGGCTGTTTCTCGGCCCTCCACCCCTTACTCCATACTCCCTACTCCCTACTTCTTATTCTACGTCTGCGCGTTCAGGTACTCCTGCTTCACGCTGTCCAGATTGCCGCGCAGGAAGAAATACGGCTCCGGGATGTCGTCCACTTCGCCTCGGCACGAACACGCCCGGCTTGCCGGTGAACACCTCGGCCACGCGCATCGGCTGCGACAGGAAGCGCTGAATCTTGCGCGCGCGCGACACCGTCAACTTGTCGTCCTCGCTCAACTCTTCAATGCCCAGAATGGCGATCACGTCGGCGAGGTCTTTGTAGCGCTGCAGCGTGCGCTGTACGCCGCGCGCGACGTTGTAGTGGTCGTCGCCGACGATGTTCGGCTGGAGCATCCGCGAGGTCGAGGCCAGCGGGTCCACCGCCGGATAGAGGCCCTGCTCGGCGATGGAGCGCTCCAGCGAGATGGTGGCGTCCAGATGCGCGAACGTCGCCACGGGCGCCGGGTCGGAGTAGTCGTCGGCCGGCACATAGACGGCCTGCAGGGAGGTAATCGAGCCGCGTTTGGTCGAGGTGATGCGCTCCTGCAGTTCGCCCATCTCGGTGGACAGCGTCGGCTGGTAGCCCACCGCGCTCGGCAGGCGGCCCAACAGCGCGGACACTTCCGAGCCGGACATGACAAAGCGGAAGATGTTGTCAATGAAGAGCAGTACGTCCTGACCCTGATCGCGGAAGTATTCCGCCATCGTCAGCCCGGTCAGGCCGACCCGCAAGCGCACGCCCGGCGGCTCGTTCATCTGGCCGAAGACCATCGTCGTCTGCGGCAGGACGCCCGAGGCCTTCATTTCGCGCCACAGGTCGTTGCCCTCGCGACTGCGCTCGCCCACTCCGGCGAACACCGACACGCCTGAATGCTCGGTCGCCATGGTGCGGATCATTTCCTGAATGACAATGGTTTTGCCCACGCCGGCGCCGCCGAAGACGCCGACTTTGCCGCCCTTGCGGAACGGCGCGATCAGGTCAATGACCTTCAGGCCGGTCTCAAAGACCTGCGCCTCGGTGACCTGCTCGTCAAAAGACGGCGCGGGGCGATGAATCGGATAATAGGTCTTGGCGATAATGGGGCCTTGCTCGTCAATCGCGTCGCCGGTGACGTTAAAAATGCGGCCCAGCGTCTCCGGCCCGACCGGCACGGTAATCGGCCCGCCCGTGTTGACGACCGGCGTGCCGCGGCGCAAGCCGTCGGTGGTGTCCATCGCCACCGTGCGCACGCTGTTGCCGCTGAGGTGCTGCTGCACTTCCGCGATCAGTGGACTGCCGTCGCGCTCGATTCTCAACGCATAGTAGATTTCGGGCAACTGCCCTTCCGGAAAATCCACGTCCACCACAGGCCCCATCACCTGCGCGACCTGACCCCTTGCATGTTCAGTCATCAGTCTCTCCGTGTCAATCTCTGATTCTTGATTTCAACTTGCAATCAAAAATCTAAAATCAACAATCTAAAATTTCTTCTGGCCCGCTTGCTTGAGCGCCTCAACACCGCCGGCGATGTCCAGCATGTCGCGCGTGATCGTCGCCTGGCGCACCTTGTTCAGCGTCAGCGTCAGGTCGGTGACCAGTTCTTTGGCGTTGCCGGTCGCGTTGCGCATCGCCACCATGCGCGCGCTGTGCTCGCTCGCCAGCGATTCGAGCACCGCCTGATAGACTTGCAGTTCAATCAAGCGCGGCATCAGCGCCGCCAGCAGGGTTTCCTCATCCGGCTCGTA
>JACQEC010000096.1 GCA_016200765.1 Chloroflexota bacterium
CATGGCTCACGCCGTCTAGGTGCTCTGCGAGGTGTGTGCCTGTGAAGTTGGCGACCGTACTGATGAGATACTCGACATATTGAAGTTTGGTAATCATACTGCATCTTACCATGCGACTTGCTCAAGCGAAAGTCCTATGATGCTTTTGCCGCTTTTTGTTTTTTCGGGCGTGGTCTTGTCGAGTTCGCTGTCGGGCAGTCGGAGTAGGGTCGCCGCCAACGCCTTTTGTGAGCGGCGAAAGTCATCCATGACGGCGGGCAGAGATAGGTTGCGGCGGGTTGCGGCTTCGCGGCCGTTGATCTCGTCGAAGGCTTCGAGCAGCCAATTCTCCGGGCGCTCGCCGCGCGAGATTTGCTCGATGCCGCGCACGGCTTCCCAGTTCCAGAACGCCAGATGGCCGAACATATCTTTGGCGGTCCAGTCGCCCATCGGGCCGGGGCTGTTAAACTGCGCTTGAGTAAAATCCTGAACCGCCGCTAAGACCTCATGGTGCGCTGTGTCGAGGCGCTGAATGAGTTCGAGTTTGTCGGTCATGAAGCAGGCTCCCTCACGGATGGTTGTGTCTCGGCCCAGACGCCCTCCAGCGCCACGGAGCCGAGGGGCAGTGGCATGGCTTCAGCCTCTTCAACCCCCTCGTTGACTTCGCGCGTGACCCGCTGGGCGATCGCCTGTTCCAGTTCATCATCCAGCGCGGCCTGATCGAGCAGGAAGCGCTGGAAGCAGACGATGGGGTCTTTGTCCGCCCATGCGGCCCGCAGTTCCGGCGGCACATACTCGGCGTTATCGGCGGCTGAATGGCCGTGCACACGGAGCGTGAGCGCCTCGACGAGGGTCGGGCCGCCTCCGGCGCGCGCACGGGCGAGCGCTTCCGCGGTCGCGCGGTGAACGGCGAGCACGTCGGAGCCGTCCACGAACACGCCGGGCATCCCATAGGCAGCCGCGCGATCCGAGAGGCGGCTGATGGCGTACTCTTCGCGCGTCGGGGTGCTGTAGGCGAACTGGTTGTTCTCGATGACGAAGACGGCCGGAAGATTCAGCACCGCCGCGATGTTGAGCGCCTCGTGGAAGTCGCCGCGCGCGGTCGCGCCTTCGCCGCAGTACGTGATGGCGACGCGCGGCTCGCGGCGCTGTTTGAACGCCAGGGCCACGCCCGCGCAGACCGGCATCGAATCCGGCAGGGGCGAGATGTGCCCGATGACCCCATGCTTCAGATCGGCAAAGTGGGAGGTGTTTTCCTTGCCGCGCGTGGGGCCGCCGGCCTTGCCCATGTGGTTGGCGGCAATGTCCACAATCGAGACGCCGCGCACGAGCAGGACGCCCGCGTCGCGGTGCGTGGGCAAGACGACGTCGTCCTTGTGCAGAGCGTACGCCGAACCGACGGTGATGGCTTCGTGGCCGCGCCCGGTGTAGTATCCACCCAGAATCTTGCCCAGACGATAGAGGCTGAGCAACCGCTCCTCCATCGCCGAGGTCAGGCGCATGAAGTAGTAGAGGTTCAGCCAGTCTTCAGGCTGAAGTGCGGTGTCGTTCATAGTCGGTTCCGGACACGCGGCGCGCGCTCAAGCCGCCAAGGGCTGGGATCGCGAAAGTTCGTCGGCAACCCAAGCGAGGCCCAGCGCGTTCAGTTTGTGGCGCGTCGGCATGCCCGTTTCGACATCCCAGCCGGCCATGCGGTAGTAGGTGTCCAGCGCGCGCAGCCATTCGTCGCGGTCAACCGTCGCTCCGTCACTGCGACCGCCTTTCAGCGGCTTGAACATCTTGTCGGGCAGGGTATCGTGATCGCGGCCAATGCCTTCGCGGGCATTGAAGGCGCGCATCAGGTTGAGCCGCCGCTCTCCGGCTGCGAGCAACTCCTCCAGCGTCAGGTCGTTCCAGCCTGTGACCGCCTGCATGGTGCGGAGCAAGTCGTTGGGCCCGTAGAGTTGCCAGCCGGGGCCGAACACAAAATGGCACATAGCGATGGTGTCCAGCAGGCTGTACATCTGTTGCGTGACGTAAGCGAATTTCACCTTTTCCTCATTCAACACACGTCGCTCCTGCGGGTGCGCGAGGCCGATCTGGGCCAGAAAACCGAGATCGTGAGCATCCGATTTCGGCGTGTAGGAGCTGTCGTGCTCGGACGATTCGTGATCGGCGCCGAAGGGGTTGACGGAGTAAATCAGGGCGAGACTGCGCTTGACCTGCGGCATGTGCGCCGGCAGTTCCTGCCCCTTAACCGTCACCGCCAGCGCCTCCGCGCCCTTGCCGATGCGCTGTGCGGCCTTGGCAGAGCCATCGGCCAGCACGTCGCCGAAGCCCTCGCGGTGGAACGTCATTTCGAGCATTTTCAGCATGTTGTCGGCGTTGCCGAAGCTCAGGTCGAGGCCGCCCGTGTCCGCTTGAGTGATGAGGCCGTGCGTGTAGCAGTCCATCGCAAAGGCCATGGTCGCGCCGGCGCTGATGGTGTCCGCGCCGAATTTGTTGCACAGTTCGTTGGCTTTGGCAACGGCGGATAGGTCGCCGATGCCGCAGTACGAGCCAAACGTCGCGAGCGTTTCGTATTCGGGGCCGCCGTAGTAAGGGTTCACGGCGCGCTGTTCGTCTTCCACCACGCGCTTACAGCGCACCACGCAGGCAAAGCAGGTCTCGCGCTTCTTCAGCATGGTGTTGAACATAACCTGGCCGCTGATCGCATGGGCGTGCTCAAAGTGGCCGCTGTCATAGTTGAACGTCGGCAGGCCGCCGCCCGCGTTCTGGAAGGTGACGATGCCGGACGTGCCCAGTTTGCCAAAGGTGAACTCCTCGGTGGTCAATTTCGCGCCGGACTTGTGCAGGGCGTTCAGCCCTTTGGGGTCGGCGACCTTGACCTTTTCGTGACCGCGCACGACCACGGCCTTCAGGTTCTTCGAGCCCATGACCGCGCCCATGCCGGTGCGGCCCGCGGCGCGGTTGGACATATTCATCACCGCCGAGAAACGAACTTGATGCTCGCCCGCCGGGCCGATTTGCATGATTTCAATGTCCTTGTCGCCGAGTTCCGCCTTCAGGATGCGATCCACGTCGCCGGTGACATGACCCCAGAGGTGCGATGCGTCGCGCAGTTCGGCCACGCCGCTGTTTGCCCAGAGGTAGACCGGTTTTGGAGATTTGCCATAGAACACGAAGCCGTCAAACCCGGCGAACTTCATCTCCGCGGGCCAGTAGCCGCCAGCCTGCGAGTCGCCAATGGCGCCGGTGAGCGGCGATTTGGCGTTGACCGAGACGCGCGACTGGCCGGAGATCGGCACACCGGTCGGCGCGCCCACGAAAAACGTGAGGACGTTCTGTGGGCTAAGGGGGTCCACTTTGGCGGGCGTGTGCTTCAGCACATAGTAGATGCCCATGGCACTGCCGCCCATGTAGGTGCGATAGAACGATTCGTCCGGGGTTTCTGTCCACAATTTGCCGACGCTTAGATCCACATGCAAAATCCTGCCCATGAACCCGTTTAGCATGTCCGGCCTCCAGGTCGAAGTGTAACCTGATTATAGTCGGGTTAGGGGCTTGCGGCAACTGGCGGAATGGGGAGTAGGGAGTATGGAGTAGGGAGTAGGGGCGAAGCCACGGCCTTCACCTCACCCCCGACCCCTCTCCCAGGTATGGGAGAGGGGAGGAAAGGCGCCTGATGACGGCGACCGGCGGTTGAGGCGTGGCCGTGGCTTTGCCCCTACGTATTGGCGTGATACCTCTTCAAGGCAGGCGGCTCCGCTCCTCGCTCGTGGCGGATAGCCATATCCGCCACTGAGGGCCGCTGGATTTGCGACCAGCGGGAGTCCAGCGGGAGCGAACTTCGTCACTAACAACTTTTGAGGAGCCCTGAACGGGTGGATTGGCGATTGGGTATCGGGGGGAGATGGTCTATAATCAAAGGATATGTGCTTGTATCCAGTTACCTGTAGGGCCGGTGCCGCGGCGCGATGAACGGTATCCATGACCGTTTTGAGTGACCGTTTTGAGGGCGGCGCGGCGCCGTACTGGAATCGCTTCGCCGTGGGGCGCGCCTGGGTGGTTGAGCAGGCCAATTCGCTGAATCTGGTGGTGGGGCCGGCACCGGCGGGGTCGCTTTCGGACGCGGAATTGAACGATCACCGGCTGTATGAGCGCGGCCATTGGGTCTGGCGGCCCCCTCTGCGCCTGACGGTTCGCGCGCGGGCGTCGCACGGCTCCGGCGCACTAAAGGGCACGGCGGGCTTCGGCTTCTGGAATTCGCCGTTCGCGGGCGACGGCAGTGCGGCAGATAGCCCACAAGCCGTCTGGTTCTTCTATGCATCGCCCGAATCGCACATGACCCTGTCGGCGGACGGACACGGGAGTGGCTGGCGCGCGCAGGTGCTGAACGCGCCCAGCGTGCCGCGATGGACGGTGGTGATCGCCAACCAGTTATGGCGAATCTCGCCACTGCGCTCACTGCTCTTTCGGGCGGCGCAGGCGCAGGTGGGCGGCGGCGAGGGCATCATCGCCAGCCGGTTTGACGAGTGGCACACGTACCGGCTGGACTGGTTGAGGGCACGAGTCGTTTTTTTTGTGGACGGCCAGCCGATATTCCGCGCCGCCTCATCGCCGCGAGGGCCGCTCGGCTTTGTCGCGTGGATGGACAACAGCGTTTTGAGCCTGCGCGCCGGTGGGATGGCGTCGGGGAACACCGCCGTGATGGAACATCAATGGCTGGAACTTAGCGAGGTCACGATTGAGCCGCTTTCGTCTGACGCATAGCGAGATGCCCCTGCGGGCGCGGGAGCTGGCGCTGTTGCCCAAACGGCGCCCGCGGCCCGCCAAGGGTATCGAGGCCGGGCTGTTCCATAATGCGATGGTGTTTCTGCATGAACTACGTGTGGTGCCGCTCGCGGCGCTGGTCGTTTTGGTCGCCGCGTTAGATGTCGGCGCGGGCCAGTGGCTCGGCGCTGTGTCTACTGGCGCCTTGGTATGCGCCCAAGCGGCTGACATGCTCTTGTTGGCCGGTTTGTCGAGGAAGGGCATTTCGTTTGCGCCCCTGCAACACCAGTGGCTTGCTCCGGCTGTGTTGCGGCTGATCGGGGCGCTGGCAGTGACTGCGCTGGCTGGCGTGACGCAAGCCGCGGCGGCAGACCTGGCGAATATCGCCGTTCAAGCCATCGGTGTGGCGCTGGTTATCCGGGCGTATTGGCTGGAGCCGAGCGGGTTGGGCTTGTCACGCATCGAGTTGGAGATAGCGGCGTTCAGAGCGGGCGCGGAGATCAAGCTCTTGCACGTGGCGGACGTGCATCTCGAGCGGCGCGGCAGACGAGAAGACAAATTGGTTGAGCTGGCCCGCCGCGCGCGGCCTGATGCGATTCTCTACACCGGCGACTTTTTGAACTTGTCGTTCACTCACGATCCGAAGGCGCAGAGCCATGCGCGAGACCTGTGGAACGAGTTGAGCGCCATCGCGCCGACCTACGCGGTGGCGGGCAGTCCGCCGGTGGACCCGCAACCGGTGGTGGCGAAGATATTGGCCGATGGTCGGGCGACGTGGCTGCGCGATGAAGCGCGCGCCCTGTGCGTAGATGGACATACCATCCAACTGATTGGCGTGACCTGCACGCATGATCCGGTCGGAGACGGCGAGCGCCTGCGCTGTGTGTCGAGTCAGGCGCGCGCTGACCTGTTCACGATCCTGCTGTATCACGCGCCCGACCTTGCGCCACAGGCCGCCGCCTTGAACACAATTGATGTGCATCTGGCGGGACACACGCACGGGGGCCAGATTCGCCTGTGGCCTTACGGGGCGCTGGTCACGAGTTCGTTGTACCACAAGCAGCTAGAGATGGGGCTATACCAACTGCGGTCTATGCTGTTGTATGTGAGCCGCGGGGTCGGGCTTGAGGGCAAGGGCGCACCGCGCGCACGACTACAGTGCCCGCCGGAGGTGACGCTGTGGGTCCTGCGGGGCCCGCAAGGCTAATGACTCACTCACCTTACGCAGCCAGGCGAACAGGTTGCAATTCACGCAGCGCAGTGAAGGCGGTCTGTAAAGCCTGGAGATAGAGTTTTGCTTTGAGGGCGAAGTGATTGATCTGGGTGCTGACCTTCAACATCTCGAGTTTGA
>JACQEC010000094.1 GCA_016200765.1 Chloroflexota bacterium
CCGAGCAGAACAGCGTGTTTTCGCCATGCCATCAATCGTTTCATCTTAACCGGCCTCTCTTTTCTAGACGCTGTTCGAGGTCGTTGAGTTCCCCGGAACCGTATGAACGTGATCAAGAAGGTCTTCATCCCCACTCACGCCTCCACCCGCAGCCGCTTCCACGACGCGAAGGGTAATCGGGTTGATATGGCTGGCTTGTGGTACGCGCCGGCCGCGGTGCTGGGCAACTTGCTGAAGATTTACTTCAATTATAGACCGCCTGCACCCTGGTTCTCCTATCGAGCCTGCCGGACGCTCAATCGCCTCATTCGGAAGGATTGGCGTGTGCTGGAATTTGGCTCCGGCATGTCCACACTATGGCTGGCCCGCCGGTGCGGCACGTTGCACAGCATCGAAGACGATCCACAGTGGTATGAAGTGGTCCGGCGGCTGGTGGGGACGGGCATTCGGTACGAATTGCGAACGGCCGCGGCCTATGCTGATCTGTCGGAGTATCCGGACGGTTTTTTTGATCTGGTTCTGGTGGACGGCCTCGCCCGCGACCAGTGTGTCCGTTCCAGCGTGCCCAAGGTCAAGCCGGGCGGCTACCTGTATCTGGATAATTCGGACCTGCAGGATGAGGCGCTGCGCAGGGCCGAGGGCTGTGTATTAGATGCAGTCAAACAGCGCCATGGGCAGGTCCGATACTTTACGGATTTTGCGCCAACGTTGGCCAGCGTCACGCAAGGTTTGCTCGCGCGATTGTGAGACCGTGCGCGTGGGCGCCCGCCCTGCCCCTACCGGGGGGCGCAAACCACAAGGCGCGTCGTAGGGGCGGGTCTTGCGCCCGCCCAGCAGGGGCCGGCGGGCAGGGACAAGCCCTGCCCCTACCGGGGGGCGCGAACCGATGCGCCTGTGCCGTGCCCATGTCCTATTGACGCCGGGGTAAAAGCAGAATAGAATCATCCCGAAGGCTTGGGCGTTTCCGTACCGGCAGTATCGCGATAAGACCTCCGGCTTGTGAAAATATCCTCTCCGCTCTCTATACGGCACGTGCCTCGTTACCTGCGGCTCGTCGAGATGACCGCATTGGCCTTGCTGGGCGCGTTTCTCCTCTACAGCCTAATCACCCCGCTCGATCCCGACCGGCGGGTAGAGATTTACGTCTTTCTGGCGACAGCCAGCGCCTACGTTGCGTTCTTCCTCCACTACGCCTTTGTGCGTTTTATGCGTCAGGGCTGGTTCCACTACCTGCAAACCACGTTTGCCCTGCTGCTCGCCCTTGAAATCGGACTGATCCTGCCCGAGATCATCCCCGCGCTCGATCTCCTGCTGGCGCTCGGCGTGGTCAGCACCGCCATCCTTGGCGGGCGGCGGCTCGCGCTCTACACCGCGCTGGTCAGCAGCGCGCTGATGCTGGCCTTGAGTTCCACCTACGCTCCGGATTCGGCGGCCGGCTTGGTCACCCTGCTGCGGGTGGTGGTCTTCGGCGGCTTGGCGGTGCTGGTTTGCGCGGTGATGGATCGCATCGCCGAGCAGGGACAGGAGGCGTTGTTGGCGGCGGAGCAGCAAAAGAGCCAACTGGAAGCCTTGCACGAACTGGCTTCTATCGTCGGCTCCTCTCTTGATTTCCAAGAAGTGCTTCAGCTCGCGTTGGACAAGACGCTTCAGGCGTTGAGCATGGACGCGGGGCTGGTGGCACTGCTCGATAAGGACGAGCGTGAGTTGCAGGTTAGCGCCCAGCGCGGTTTCACGGAGGAGACGGCGCGGCAGATCATGGCCACACGGCTGTCGGTCGGCCAGGGGCTGGCCGGATTAGCCGTTGCCGAGCGGCGGCCCACCTTCAGCGAGGATATGGCGAATGACCCCCGCGTGGTCATGACGAATATCCGCAACGCGGGCTTCCGGTCCTACATTAGCATTCCGCTGAACACCGACGCCAAGGTTTTTGGCGTGCTCAGCGTGGTGGCGCGCGCGCGACACAGCCCGGACGATCAGGAATTAGCCTTCCTGCAGGCCATCGGACGGCAGGTGGGGCTTGCGGTACAGCGCGCGCAACTCTACGAGCAGGCGACGCGCCGCCTCAACCAGCTAAGCGCGCTCAATGAGGTGGCGCAGGGGATCACATCGCCGCTGGAAATGACTGAGGTGCTACAGACGGTCTATGAACAGGTCGTGCGGCTGACGAACAACCGCGATTTTTACATCGCCCTGTATGATGAGGCCGCCGACGAGGTGGATTTTGCTTTTTACTACGAGCAGGGACGGTTGTTGCCGCGCGAGCGCCGGCGGCACGGCCACGGATTGACCGAGTACGTGATCCACACGCGCCAGCCGCTGTTGGTGAAGAATCGGGTGCGCGACTTCATTGTCAACGCCGGCATTCAGCCGTTAGGAGCGGAATCGCTCTCGTGGATGGGCGTACCGCTGATCAAGAACGAGAAGGTCATCGGTGTGATGGTCATACAAAATTATGAGCGCGCTAACGCCTATGACGAAGAGGATCTTGAGCTGTTCAAAACGCTGGCCGGTCAGGTCGCGGTGACGCTCGACAACGCGCGCCTCTACGAGAGCACGCGGCGCAGTCTGCAGGAGGCCGCCGCGCTGTTTGAGTTCAGCCAGCAGACCAGCCAGACGACCGACCGCTGGCTTATCGCGCGCGCCGGGGCGGCGGCCTGCCAGCAGGTCTTGCCCTTGTATAAGACGGTCATCTATGCGTATGAGGGCGAGCCGCCCCAGTTGCTCCCCTTAAGCGTGGTGGAGGGCGGGGAGGTTGTGCCGCCGGATGCGGAAATCGCGGAGGTGTGGAAACGGGGGGCCGAGGCCTTGAGCGGTGTCGTCGGCTGGGTCTTGCGCAGCGGTCAGGCGCTGCGCATCGGGGATGTGCGCGAAAACACGCTGTTCTTTGGCGGCGCGGACATTCGCTCGGAATTGTGCGTTCCCATCTCCCTGCCTGACCGCGTCATCGGCGCGATTGATATTGAGAGTGTGGAGTTGAACGCCCACGACGAGCGCGACGAGCGCTTCGTGGCGACGCTGGCCGGTCATCTGGCGGTGGCGCTGGAAAACGCGCGCCTGATTGAACAGGAGCGCCAGCGCGCGGTTGAACTGCGCGGCTTGCACGAAATCTCGCAGGCCCTCGGCACGATAGGCGACCCGCAAGCGACCTATGCCGAGGTGACGCGCCGCCTGGCCCAGATTCTAAACGCCGCCGCGGCGATCACCTTCTTATACGACCGCTCGCGAAACCTCCTGCGTCCCCAGTTTCCCGCCTACGGCGTGCCGGATGAATTGTTCCGCAACCTGGACTACCCGCTGGACGACGCGGCGCGCGCGCTCTGGGATCCCTATCAACAGCCCGCTTGGGTGGTGAATGATGTGAGCAAAATACCGGGTGTGCCGGACGAGTATCGCGCCTTTATCGGAGCGTTGGACGTTCACAATTTCATGGGCGCGGCGATGTTTGGACGCGGGGAACTGATTGGCGTGACCTTCGTCGGCAACCGCCTAAGCCCCGAGCCGTTCAGCCAGCGCGACGGCCACCTGCTGGCGCTGTTTGCCCGGCAGGCCGCGCTCGTCATCGAGAACGCGCGGCTGGTGGAGGAAGAGCGGCTAAGCCGCCAGCACATGGCCATCATCGCCGACATCGGACGGCGCGCCGCCACCACGCTGGAATTGAAGGCTTTGCTGCGCGATGTGGTCGAGTATCTCTGCCATGAACTGCGCTATCATAGCGCCACGGTGTTCTTTGCCGAAGGGGATACGTTAATCCTGCAAGCCGTGGCGGGCGGGTTCGCGGCCTCTGGCCCCCCCGACTACCGGCAGTCCACGTCGCAGGGCGTAATGGGCTGGGTTGCCCTGAACCGGAAGCCGCGGCGGGTCAACCGCATCTCGGAAGACCCACAGTTTATAGACCCGGCGGGTGTCGGGGTCCAGTCCGAGGTCGCGGTGCCGCTCATCGCGCGCGGCGAGGTGATTGGCGTGCTGGATGTGGAGAGCGACAAGCCCGACCAGTTCGCCGAGTCCGATGTGGTGCTGTTGAGCACGATTGGCGATCAAGTGGCGCAGGCCATCGCCAATTCGCGCTCGTATGAAGCCGAACAGCGCCGCGCCAGCCAGTTGACGATTATCGCGCGGGTGGGACGCGAGATTACCTCTCTGCTCGACCTGCACGAACTGCTCGACCGCGCCGTGCGGCTCATCTCTGATGGGTTCGGCTACGAAACGGTGCATATCTTTACAGCCGATCATGAGCGCGGGGTGGCGCGGCTGGTCGCGGCCTCCAACCATCCGCACGACGACCCGCCGGATTCGGAGTTGACCCTGCGCATTGGCGAACAGGGATTGATTGGCAAAGCGATTGGCGAAAGGCGCGCCATTCTCGAAAACAACGTTCCGCAAAACCCGGATTATTACTCAACGCCACAGCTGACGGGCGTCCAATCGGAAATGGTTGTGCCCATCCGGCTGGGCAATCAGGTCATCGGCGCGCTAGACGCGCAGGATAAGCGGCTGAACGCCTTTGGCGAGGACGACCTCTTTATCATGCAGACGCTGGCTGACCAGTTGGCGGTAGCGGTGGCCAATGCCGAACTGCACATGGCGGCCGAGCAACGCGCGCGCACTGACAGCCTGACCGGTGTCTACAATCACGGCCATTTTCTAGAGGAACTGCATAAGGCGATTGAGAGCAGCCGCGCCGGGAGCGCGTCGCTCTCTCTGATTATGTTCGACATTGACCACTTTAAGTTGTACAACGACCGCTACGGCCACGTCATGGGCGATCGGGTGCTCACAGCCGCCGTTCAGTCCATTCATCAGAACATCAAACACGGCGACCTGATCGGGCGCTGGGGCGGCGAGGAGTTCGGCATCGCGCTTCTGTGCGCCAACAGTGAGGCCGCCCTGCTCGTGGCCGAGCGCATCCGGCGCACGCTGGCAAACTTCCCCCTCGTAGACCGCGAGGGCCGGCTCATTGAAAAGCCGACCGCCAGTCAGGGCATCGCCGTCTTCCCCGATCATGCCCGGTCTTTTGAGGAGTTGGTTGACCTCGCCGACCGCATGTTGTATCGGGCCAAAGGCAAAGGCCGCGACCGCGTGGTGCTGTTCCAACCGGAGGGTAGAGACGGGCAGTTGTGAGGCCAGAAAGGAATTGTGATGAACAAACGTGAGCGTATTCTCGCCGCCAGCCGGCGCGAGCCAACCGACCGCATCCCGGTCGCCTTCTGGCGTCACTTCCCCGGCGACGACCAGCGCGCGGGCGATCTGGCGCAGGCGACGATTGCTTTTCAGGAACGCTACGACTTCGACTTCGTGAAGGTCAGCCCGTCCAACAGTTTCGCAGGCGAGGATTGGGGCGCGCAGACCGCCTTCCACGGCAATATGGAGGGCACGCGCGACTACCTCGACCGGCCCGTGAAGCGTCCCGCCGACTGGGGCGCGCTGAAGCCGCTGGACGCGCATCAGGGCGCGCTGGGGCGGCAGTTGGAGTGCCTGCGGCAGTTGAAGGCGCGCTGGGGCGAGAGCGTGCCTTTCATCCAGACAATCTTTAACCCGCTGATGGTTGCGCGCTACCTGCGCGGCGATTTGTGGATAGCCGATATGCGCGCCTACCCCCGCGACTTCCGCGCCGGGCTGGAGATCATCACCGACAGCGTGGCGCGCTTCGCGGCGGCGGCAGTCGAGGCCGGCGCGGCGGGGTTATTCTTCGCCACGCAGGCCGCCAGCTACCGCCAGTTGAGCGAGGCCGAGTATCGCGAGTTCGGCCTGCCCTACGACCTGCAGGTTTTGGAGGCCGCGCGCGGTGGATGGTTCCACCTCCTGCACATGCACGGCGACGACATCATGTTTCACCTGTGGCGCGAGTATCCGGTGCAGGCGGTGAACTGGCACGACCGCAGTACGCGGCCCGACCTGCGTGAAGGGCGCGCGCACTTCGGCGGGGCCGTCGTCGGCGGCATCCGCCAGCACGGTAGTATGTTGCAAGGAGACCCCGCCGAGGTGACGGCGGAGGCGCGCGACGCCATCGCGCAGACCGATGGCGGACAGGGGTTGATCATCGGCGCGGGCTGTGTCCTGCAGATTCCAACGCCCGAGTCGAACATCCGCGCCGCGCTAGCGGTGGCGGCAAGATGGATTCCGTCATAGTTTTTTGCGCGCGCAGGTGACACAGCGCGTGGTTTCGGGCAAGATGGCGAGCCGTTCGGGGTCAATGACCTGTCCGCAGACCTCGCAGATGGCATACTGTCCGCGCTCCAGCTTCTGGATGGCAGTCTGCAGGGATTTTAGCTTGCGCTCGGCCTCCTGTTTCAGGGCATAGTTCATTTCCCATTCCTGCACACCCGGATCGCCGTCGCCCAGCGACCACTCCGGCTTCTCTTGCAATTTGACAAGCAAGTGCTGTAATTCTTCTTCCACCAGCGTGATCTCGTTATCAATTCGACGCCGTTCGGTTTGGTGGGTGTGACTCGCCATAACCTGCCTCCATTCGGCCCTCTCAGGCCGTTATTGTAGCGAATCCAGCGCGAAGATGCAAGCAATTTCAAATGCTGACGGTGGTTTCGCCGTTCACAGCAAGCCACTGCTCGCCTTGCGGCGTGATGAGGTGAAGGGTGAGCGGGGCGGACGCGCTGAGGGTGGCGCGCGTTGGGGTGGCGGATAAACTGACGTCGCCGCCGCCGAAACGCAGTCCCTCGATGCGGTAGTCTTCGCGCAGGGCGGGCCGCCAGTGCAGGGTTTGCGACGGCGCATCCAGGCGCAGGCCGATGAGGGTCTCGGTGAGCAGGGCGATGGGCGCCAGCGCGCTCCAGCTGAAGGTATCGGGGGTTGCCACGCCGGCCGGCTCTATGGTGTCCGGCGCGTAGTAATCCCAGAGCGAGAGGGTTTCCTTATAGACATGCGAGAGGGTGGTGAGGTGGTTATCGGCGGCGCGGTAGGCCAGGTCGCGCAGGCCATAGCGTTCCAGCCCTTTGACCATAGCGTAATTGGCGAGCGGCCAGACGGAGCCGCGCCCGGGCGCGCCGCGGTCGCTATAGCGCGGGTGGTCGGCAGGCAGGCTGGAAAAGACATGCACGCGCCAGAACTGGCGTGTGTCCTGCAGGTGCGCGGCCAGCGCGCGCGCTTGCCCGGCGTCGGGCACACCGGCCAACAGCGGCCAGAAGCCGGCGGCGGTTTTGAGTGGCGCCGGTGAGCCATCGGCGCGGCGATCAAGGTAGAACTGCGCGCCGTCGTGCCAGCATCGCTCGTTGATCAGGGCGCGTAGAGCCGCCCACTCGGCCCGAAAATGCTCCTCGTCGGCGGGTTGGCCCACTGCACCCGCCATCTGCGCGATGCACTCGGCGGCCAAAGCCTGTTGCGCGCTTACGTCGCACCACTCCGCGGCTTCGCGCGGCGCATGGTCGGGGCACGGCTCGGCGGGCGAAGCCCAGTAGAGGCCGCTTGGGCCGCGCCGGTGGTCTTGGCGCCACCGGTATTGCGCTATGAGGTATGGCAGAGCCGAGGCCAACCGCGCGCGGTCGCCGACCGCCTGATACCATTCCCACTCGGCCCACGCGAACAGCGGGGAGACGAAGCCGGGCTGTAATGGCTCGTAGAAGTAGGGGCGAAGCGGCGCGCACGAATCACCACGTGAACGAGCAGGCCCCCGACTATGATCGGGGGCAGGCCACTCGCGCGCGGCTTCGCCCTTACCGGCGGGCGGCGGCAACACGCCTGAGGCGTATCGGGCGGTCAGCAGCCATGCGCACGCATCCCATTGGCGCAGGGGGGTAGCGATAACTGCCGGATGCGTTTCGCGTGCAATCAATTCCCAAGCGGCGACGTAGAGGGCATTCCAGAGCGGATGGCGCGGCAGGCGCACGACAGGTATAGCGTGGCGGTTGAGCATGGGGAGGTTATAGCATTGGCGGGAGAGGGTGTCAACCATCCGAACGGCCTATCAAGCCCTATTTTGAAAAACCGCCGTCTTCTTGTAAGATATATCGTATCGCCGCGAGGCGTTTATTGATCCGTCAAGGAGACAGCCGTGCAGGTAAAGGTATTACTGACACAAGATGTTGACAAGTTGGGCAAGGCGGGCGAAGTGCGGCGAGTGGCGCGGGGCTACGCGCGCAACTTCCTGATCGCGCGCGGGTTGGCGGTGGTGCCGACCGAAGGCGCGATGCGCCATGTGGAGATGCACACCAAAGCACGCGGCAAGCAAGAGGCCAAACTGCAAGATGAGGCCAAGCAACTGGCCGAGAAGATGAACGCCTCCCCGCTGGAGTTTAAGGCCAAGGTGGGCGAGCAAGGGCGATTGTTCGGCTCGATCACGAGTCAGGATATTGCCGATGCGCTGGGTCAGAAACTGAACCTTGAGATAGACCGTCGCAAGATTGAACTGGCCGAGCCGCTCAAGCAGGCGGGCGACCATCAGGTCACCATCCGTCTGCACGGCGAGGTCAGCGCTGTGGTCAATATCAAGATTGTGCCGGAGGAGTAGACAGGCAGAGCGGCTGACAGAGAAGCCCCTCATCTCGTTTGAGATGAGGGGCTTCTCTATTTGGCGTATATCTTATGATCGGTGGGGAACAGGCTTCAGTTGGACGGTGGGATGCGCCGCCAGACTGCCGAAGTCTGCGAGACTTCGGCAGTCTTTGGCTAAGATTTATTGCACGGCCATGATTGAGTGACGTTCCTAGACCGCGCCGTCGGCGCTGATCACCGCGCGCACGGTCAACAGCAGGATTTTGAGGTCAAGCTTCAGCGACTGGTTCTCGACATAGTAGAGATCATAGTCCGCATACTCGTAGATCGGCTGGCGCCGCCCGTTGACCTGCCACCAGCCGGTGAGGCCCGGTAGCACGTCGAAGCGGCGGTGCACCGCCGGCGGGTAATGCTTCAACAGGAAACCCTGTTCAGGGCGCGGCCCTACCAGGCTCATCTCTCCGCGCAAGACGTTGAACAACTGCGGCAGTTCGTCCAGACTGGTGCGCCTCAACCAGCGGCCTGCGCGCGTCAGGCGTCCATCGTCGGGGGCCGCCGGCTTCAAGCCCTCGCCGAGATGCTCTACCTGCATGGTGCGAAACTTGAACATCTGGAACAACTGCTTGCGGTAGCCCACCCGCGGCTGCCTGAATATCGCCGGCCCCGGCGAATCTAGCTTGATCAGACAAGCAATCAGCAGTAACAGGGGCAGGCAGACCAGAAAACCCAGCCCGGCGATGAGAAGGTCGAGCGCGCGTTTGGCGTAGTAATAGCCCCGCCGCCTTTCTACTACCTTGGTGCGACCGATCAACAATGAATCCATAGGCGATCTATTGACTCCGTCCTCTCAATTCTGTGAAGAGTGTTTCGTAAGCCGTCGTGACCTGTTCCCACGAGAAGCACTCGCGGGCGCGGGCGCGGGCCAGCGCGCCGTAATCTGCCGCGCGCGCGGGCGCTGCCAGCAGGCTCGTCAGCGCCTCTCGCAGTGCGGGCGCTCCGCGCTGGCCGTCGTAGGACAACCCGGCCCGGCCAATCGTCTCCAGATTTTCCGGCGTGTCGTGGACGATTACGCAGTTGCCGAGCGCCATCGCCTCGACCAGCGCCGGGTGTGTGCCGCCCTCGCCGGCCGTCTCCACGAAGGCGTAAGCGTGCGACAGCAGTTCGCGGTAGCCTTCGCCAAACAGGTAGCCCGTGAAGATGACTCGCGGGTCCGCTGTCTCTTTCAGTTGCGCAATGGTCTGGTCGGCGTACGGCGCGTCGCCGACAATCACGCATCGCTTGGTGGTATTCAAGCCCTCGAAGGCCCCGATCAGGTGGTGGACGCAGTTCTCCGGCACCAACCGCCCCACAAACAGGATGTATTCGCGCGGCGACAAGCCCCAGCGCGCCAGCGCCGCGCCGGGCGCGACCGGCTCCAGTTCGGAGCCGTAGGGGATGTAGGTTGTCGCACAGCCGTAGCGTTCGCGGTAATAGCGCTCGACGACCCGCGAATCGGTGACGACGGCGTGCGGCACGCGGGTCGCCACCCGCTCCGCCCAGCGAATGTATTTTTTGGCCGGTTCAGGCCACTTGGCGCGCCGCCAATCGAGGCCATCCACATTCAGCACGGTCGTGATGCCGCGCAGGCGCGGCAGTAGGGTCAGCGGGCTGTTGCCGACGATAAAGTAGAGGGCCAGATCATAGGGCTGGGCCAAGGCGTGCAGTGACGAGAGAAAGGTATGCGCCATCGTGTCCAGATACTTGTTGCTGATGGTCGGCAGTTTGACCAGCCGCATCCCGCGATAGACCTGACCGGCGTAGCGAATGTGGTTCGTGCGGCAGTAAACGCTGACGGTGTGCCCGCGCTCCACCAGCCGCGCGCCGAGCTGCTCG
>JACQEC010000095.1 GCA_016200765.1 Chloroflexota bacterium
GCGGCGCACTGGGGGCCACTGCGCTGGTCGTTCCACATGATGCACGGGCGCAGAACGGCGCCGCCGGCATCCAGAAGCACGAGGCCGTGCATCTGGCCAGTCAGCCCAACTCCGGCCACCCGTCGCGCGTCCACCCCATCCGCGCTTAAGACGCGGCGGATGCTGGCGACCGTCGCGGCCCACCAGTCTGCCGGATTTTGTTCGGCCCACAGCGGGCGCGGCGTCGAGAACGGGTACTCGGTGGTCGCCGACGCAACCGTCTGACCGTCCTCGTCTATCAGGACCGCCTTACTGCCGGTCGTGCCGATGTCAACGCCGAGCAGGAGGGTCATTCGACAGGCTCATGACAAGTCATAGAGACATTGTCGGGCGCGGCAGTGGGGGCAGGGAATCGGCGCGTGGCGCGCGCGCGCGAATCAGGTACGCCTCAAGCCAGCCGCGCGACCGGTCGGGGTGCTCGGTCGCCCAGATAATCGCCTCGTGGTCGAGGTAGTTGATCCGGTCGTTGGCGGCGCGCAGAGCGTCCATCGAGTTCTTCAACGCGACGTCAACCGGCATCCGTTCAGGGTTGATGTCGAGGCCGAACCAGCCATCGTAGCCATACATCTTCAGCGCGTAGAGCGTGGCTTCCATCGCTTCGGGCGAGATGACGCCCGCGTTCAGGTCTTGATCGTAGTTGCCCAGCGGCTGGCTGTTCCAATGGGTGTGGGCGAGGCGGCCATATTCCATCGCCATGCCGTAGGCATAGGGCGCGTCTTCGTAGCCCATCAGCATGTGGCCGACTTCCGGGTTGAGCGCGACCAGCGCGTGCCCTTCGGCCAACAGCCGCTTGTTTTCGGGGTGTTGGAGCAGAGCCTCGGTCTTCAAGCCGAGCAAGAGGCCCTCGAAGGTTGTGCCGTAGAGGATGTGCCCGCGCGGCTCGTACGGTTTCGGCTCCTCGGCGATGCGCACGCCGGGCACGGCGTCCATCGCCTCGGCCAGCCCGGCGGCGAAGCGGTCGCGCGCGGCGCGCAGGTCTGCGCCGAAGGCGTTTTCGTAGCCGTCTATGCCCGGCCAGACCACGGCAAACTCGGTATCCAGCGCGCGGTTGAGCCGCAACGCATTAGCCGTGCGCTCAATGGCCGCGCGCCGCACCGACTCGATGGGGTTGGACAGCGAGCCCCACTCAAACTGCGCGTCGTAAAACAGCAGGGGAATCACCGTCAGAATCTTGACGCCCGTGTCGCGGCTGAACTGCTGCCAGAGGTCAAGGTTATGCTCGTTGATCTCGTTCGGGTAGTGCGCCTCAAGCCCGCGCAGGCCGTAGGCCGCCAGCGAGGCCGCGATGTCGAGCCGCGCGGCGATGTCAATTTCCGGCTTATAGCGGTCGTGAAAGCGGCTGGCGGGCGGCGAAAAGAACCAGATGCCCGCCGAAAACTTCAGGTCCAGCTCGAACGCCTGCAAGTGCTCGACCAACGCTTGGGGCGCGCGCCGTTTGGCCTGCGCCCTCAAATCTCGGAGACTCATCTTTGCGCTCCTAATCGTTCGACAGGCTCACGATGTATCTTTCGACATCCTTCGACAGGCTCGGGATGCAGGCTCACGATGCATAGGCGATCGCCACGCGGCGGCCTGCGCGCGCCGATTGCAAGATCGCGTCGCAGATGACGGCGTTGCGGTAGCCGTCTTCAAACGTCGCGCCGTAGGGGGCCACGTCTTTGTCGTTCACAATCGCATCCAGCAGGTGGTGCAGTTCGTGCACGAAGGTGTGCTCCCAGCCGATGATGTGGCCGTGCGGCCACCAGTTGGACCAGAACGGGTGGTACGACTCGCTGACCAGCACATCGGTGAAGCCCTGCGTCTCTTTCGGACTACTGTCCTTCCAAAAGACCTCAAGCTCGTTGAAACGCTCAAGGTTGAACGAGAGCGACCCCTTCGAGCCGTTGATCTCGATCACCTCGTGGTTCTTGCGCCCGGGGCAGAAGCGCGAGGCTTCGAGCGTGCCCACCGCGCCGTTTTCAAACTCGACCATGGCCGCGAAGGTGTCGTCCACCTCGACCTTGCCGCGCCCCACGCCGCCCGGCAGGGGGCGCTCGTCAATGAAGGTATGCGTCTGTGCCAGCACGCTCCGCGGCTCGCCGACGAGGAAGCGCGCCAGATCAATGATGTGCGCGCCGAGGTCGCCGAGCGCGCCGGAACCGGCGGCGGCCTTATCCAGCCGCCAGATCAGCGGGAAGTTGGGGTCGGTGATCCACTCTTGCAGATAGACCGCGCGAAAGTGGTAAATCTGGCCCAGCGCGCCGCTGTGGATCAGTTCGTAGGCCTGGCGGATGGCGGGCACAAAGCGGTAGTTGAACGCGACCGAGTGCTTGACGCCGGCCTTGGTCACCGCGTCGAGCATCTGCCGCGCTTCCTCCGCCGAGCGCGCCATCGGCTTCTCGCAGATGACGTGCTTGCCGGCCTGCGCCGCCGCGATGCACGGCCCGGCGTGCTGGTCGTTCGGCCCGCCGTTGTCAAACAACTGGATGCGGTCATCTGCGAGCATCTGGCGCCAGTCGGTGTAGTAACCCTCGTAGCCGTAGCGCATAGCCGCCTCGCGCACGGCATCCTCGGTGCGCCCGGCGATGGCGATCAGGCGCGGAATCGCCACCGGCGGGTACATCATATACGGTATCTTCTTGAAGGCGTTGGAGTGCGCCTTGCCCATGAAGGCGTAGCCCAGCATCCCCACGCCGACCTCCGGCGCGGGGCGCGTCGCCTTGCCGCCTGCCATCGTCACAAACCCGACCTGCTCGGACATAATCTCTCTCCCCCCTATTCTTTCTGAAAGGACGCATCGAACGCCCGCGCGGAGGGCGCGAAGTCGGCGCGGCGCACGAACGCGAGCGCCTCGCGCGCGCCCCACTCGCGATCCATGCCCGAGTCTTCCCACTCGATGGACAGCGGCCCCTGATAGCCGATGCGGTTCAACGCGCGAAAGAGTGCGCCGAAATCCACATCGCCATGGCCGGGCGACACGAAATCCCAACCGCGCTGGGCATGGCCGAAATTCAGGTGACTGCCGAGAATGCTTTTGCGCCCGTCGAGCGCGCGCTTGCTGTCCTTGACGTGAACGTGATAGATGCGGTCGGCAAACTCCATGACATAGGCCGCCGAGTCCAGGAATTGGTGCGCGAAGTGGCTGGGGTCGAAGTTGATGCCGAAGCCGGGTCGGCGGCCAACCGCGTCGAGCGTCTTGCGCGTGGTCACGAAGTCGTAGGCGATTTCGGTCGGGTGAACTTCGAGCCCGAAGCGCACGCCTTCGGCGTCAAAGACCTCGATAATCGGATTCCAGCGATCGGCGAAATCCTGATAGCCCGCTTCAATCTCCGCCGGGTCGTTCGGCGGAAACGAATAGAGCATCGGCCAGATGCGTGAGCCGGTAAAGCCGTTGACCTGTGTCACGCCAAAGCGCGCCGCGGCGCGCGCGGTGTCCATCATGCGCGCGGCGGCGCGGCGGCGCACGCCTTCCGGCTCGCCGTCGCCCCAGACCTCCGGCGGCACAATGCTCCGGTGCCGCGCGTCAATGCGGTCGCACACACACTGGCCGACGAGGTGGTTGCTGATGGCGAAACACTTCAGATGGTGCCGGTTCAGAATGTCCCAGCGCGACTGGCCGTAGCCGGGGTCGGCGAGGGCTTTATCCACCTCGAAGTGGTCGCCCCAACACGCCAACTCAAGGCCGTCAAAGCCCCACGCGCTCGCCTTGGCCGCCAGCGTCTCGAGCGGCAGGTCGGCCCATTGGCCGGTGAACAGGGTAACAGGTCGTGCCATCGGTTCGCTCCTATCCTTATAAAAGTGTGCGCGTTGCGCGTGAGCGCGTTCCGCGTTGATACTACTCGTGAGACCGTCAAAACGCATTAACGCGCAACGCGCTCACGTCGCTTGGGCGCCGCGAGTTGCACAGTTAGCATCTGTCCCGCGGCCAGCGTCAGCGGCTCGGCCAGCGTCACGGCCACATCGCCGTTGTGGAAAGCGGTTGTGATTGCCAGCGGCGAGCCATCAACGCTCACCGCGGCCGTCAGCGTCTCGCCGTTCTGGGCCAGCAGGCGGAAACGGAGACTCTTCACGGTGAGCGTGCCGCAGCGCAAGGCGATGGTCTCGGTTTGCGCCCGCTCGCTCACGCGCTGGGCGAATGTGCCCCAGCCGTCGCGGGCGACGAAGGGCGCGCGGTAGTCGTCCGGCGTGATGGCCGGCGCAAAGGTTAGGTCTGCCGCGCCCGCGTCGTAAGAGAAGCCCGACGCCGCTTCCAGCAGTGTCCACGAGGCCATCGCCCGCACGTAGTGATCGCCGCACTCGATGTCGTTCCACGGGTTCTGCTTGCGGCCATCGTAGCGGGCGCGCGTGGCCTCCACGATGCGCAGAGCCGGCTCCACGTCGCCCTCTTGCAGGAGGAGCGCGGCCACCTCATACTCGATGCCCGTCCACACCTCATCGGAATAGAGCGTCGGCACGGCGGGCCGTCCGCCGCGCGGCCACGTGCACAAGAGCAAGCCCTGATCCTCTTCGGCGACGAACGCGCGCGGGCGCTGGTCGTGGCCGCGGAAGTGCTCGCGGAAATTATGCGTGAAGATGGCCTTCGCCGCCGAGCGGACGTGGCCGACGTCCAGCACATGGCCCAGCCCCAGCGTGTGCGCCCACCACTGGCCGAGCAGGTGGTCGGCGTGACAGCCGCGTCCCCAGTTCTGCTCCGGGTGCTGTGTGAAATCCACCGCTTGCTCGTAATACTCGCTGTTCCACAGCCGCTGTTCAAGCGCGGCCCGCCCGCGTTCATAAACGGCGCGGCACTCGCCGGCCGACGTCTGGTCGTCCAGGCGGCGCGCCATCTCCTCGGCGGCGCGCAGGGCGGCGAGATAGAGCGTGCCGATGAAGGTGTTAGCGCCAAAGATCGAAATGTCGTAGGTATTCGGCTGTTCGCCCTCGATGACGCCCGCGCGCGCCGGGTCGTGCGCCGTCCAGACATAGGTCAGCGCCTGCTTGACCGACGGCCAGACGCGCGCCAACCACACGGCGTCGCCTCCGGCGCGGTATTCGCGGTAGGTCTTCAGGATCGCCCCGAGCAGGCCGTCCAGCGCGGGCGAGGCTGGCCCGCCGATCTCCCGGTCCCAGACGCGCGGCAGGTAGATGGGCAGGAGCACGCGGTGCGGCAGGTAGCCGCTGGGGTGCTGTTGGATGTCCCACTCGGTATCGCGCATGGTGCGCTCAAGCGCGGGGAAGAGGCGCGCCAAGGCCATCTCATAGTTCCACACGTGCGTGCAGTTCAACGGGCAACAGCCGCCAATGGGGTCAACCAAGTGCGGGGTGGACGCGCCGCTGCAACCCTCGAACCCGTAGAAGCGCCCATCCTCCGCCCAGAAGCAACTGGGCGAGCGGATGATGCTCATCTGCGAAGTGACCGCGTCAATCAGAGGGCGCGGCAGGGTGGTATCGTAGAACGTGTCGCGCGCGAGGCGGGTCTGCGCGGTCAGGCGGTCGGCGTGGGTCTGCGCGTACGCGACCACGTCCAGCGCGGAGCGAAACCAGTGGTTGTACTGGTTGCCGATCCAGAACTTGCTCTTGTTGTCCGACAGGCCAAAGAACGTCTGCTGGGAGTAGTTGACGAAGCGATTGGGGAAGTGCCACGCGATGAGAAACGTCACCGCGCGCGCTTCGCCGGGGGCGAGCGCGAAGGGCACCGCCAGCGCGCCGTTCCAGGTGCGCCCGGCCGCGCTGGGCGTGGTGTCGGCGTTGT
This sequence comes from Chloroflexota bacterium, assembly GCA_016200765.1. Taxonomy (GTDB): domain Bacteria; phylum Chloroflexota; class Anaerolineae; order JACRMK01; family JACRMK01; genus JACQEC01. Next base: position 5,750 of record JACQEC010000095.1, read on the forward strand.
TGTTCAGGCGCCCATCGGAACTGAAGTCTTCCCAGAAGCCGCGCAGGTCATCCCACTGGGTCAGGAAGGTGGCGTCGGGCGCGAACGCGGCCAGCGCCATACTGCCGTAAGCGTCGTCGTCTTCAGGCAGGCGCGCCGTGCCCATGTGAATCGCCGTCAGCGCGCCGAGCCGCGCCAGTGTGTTGAAGTTGCCGCCGTAGGCAAAACACTTCGTGTTGAAAATGGGAAGCACACCGTCCCAGCCCACGGCGTTTTGCAGGGTGGCCGCGACCGAAGCGTGCAAGGGGTGGTCGGTCGGGTTGGTCACCGTCAAGTTGAAGAGGATGACCGGCAGACCCGAGTCTTTGCTGTCTAACGGGATGAACGGACTGAACGCTTCCATGCCAACCTGCACGGGCAGGGCGGCGTCGTGGTAAGACAACTCGGCGATGGGGTACTCGCCGATGAACTCGGTGCGCTCGACGCCGGGCAGTTGTTGCAACAGGTGGCGGTGCGCCAGCGGCACGAGGTGGTCGTTGGAGGTTGGCGGCGGGATTGGCCCTTCGGTCGCGTACAGCGCAGGCGACTGCAAGACACGCGCGACCGGCTGTTCCGGCGCGCTGGGCCGCCGCGCCCAGACCGCGAAGAAGGAGTGCGGCACGCAGGCAAGGTGGTTGACCTGATTGTGTATCTGCCACTGGCGCAGGGAGCCATCGCCGCACAACGCAATCGTGCCGGCGCCGATACCGCCGAGCGGCATGGCGATGGCGCGCAGGGCAGAGCCACGATAGATGTACCGGTTGTGAGGGGATACAGAAGGCATGACGTGTCGTCCTCAGCCGCCAGAGCGGGTGGTTATATGGAGCGGCAATCCAAAGTGCCGAAACAGCCCCGGGTTGGGGAAAGTCGTAATATCGGACAGCCGTTCGCCGTCCAAGGTCACAACCTGAATAGCATAGGCTTGATAGCCGTGACCGCCGTCCTCCCGTTTGTATAGGCCGAAGGCGGGCTGTGCGTTCGCGCGCGTTGGCGTCAGCCGCCAGCGGCCACGCGCGTCCCCGTCCAGAATGAACGCAACGAGGATCGTGCGGATGGCTTCCTACCCTTGATACCACGACGGTGTGGGCGGCATGGCGAAGGTCGCATCGCCCTTGATCAGCGCGACCAGGCCATCTACGTCTGCGCTTTCCCACGCTCGCACGTAGCGTGAGAGGATCGCGTGGGTCGTCTCATCGGGCGGCTGGGCGTGGACCGCGCCCAACCCAGCTCCTCCATAGCGCCGCGTGGATGTGACGCGCGCGCGGTGCAGGGCGCTATTGACGGCCGCCGTGGTCATGCCGAGCATCTGCGCGGCCTCGCCCGCGCGCCAATCGAGCACGTCGCACAAGATGAGCACGGCCCGCTGGCGCGGCGGGAGGGCTTGCAGAGCCGCCAGAAAGGCCAGCGTGACGCTCTCGCGCGAAGAATAACGCGCCTCCGGGTTTTCGTTAGGGTCGGCTGTCAGGTCGTCGGGGATCGGTTCGAGCCAGACCGGTTCCTCTATCGGCTGGGCCGGCTGTGCCTGTGGGTCTGCCGCTGGGTGGGTCAGAGCGGGCAGTGCGCGCCTGGGTCGGCGCGCGAGCGAGTCCAAACAGAGATGGGTAGCAATCTTATAGAGCCAGGCGCGGAACGGCGCCCGCCCTTCGTAGGTATCCAGACGCCGCCACGCGCGCAGGAAAGTTTCCTGCACCAGATCCTCCGCATCCTGCAGCGAGCCGAGCATCCGGTAACCGTAGGCCTGAAGTTCACGCCGGTACGGTTCAGCCATCTGGCTGAACTCATCATGGTTGCCGAAACGCGCCGCGGTTAATTGGGCGGTCAGGGCTGGGGCGGGTGCTTCGCGAGGGCTTGGCTGATGATCCATAGGCTAGGAATGAGCCTTCTCGTTCCAATCGGTTCTGCGCGCACGTCATTATACCGGAAAAATTCATCGTTTGCACCGCACAGTTTTGCGCCGGACAGCCGTCTTATTGATCAGAATCCAATTTTCGGTAGTGTCCCTTTAATGAGGCACGGCTCTAAACGGCCCATAAATGCTTTGGCGGGATGCGGAAGCTGAGTAGTTCATCCATGGACCAGATGTGGTCGGTGAGGTTAGCCGCCATGGCCGGTGTGCGCGGTTGCC
>JACQEC010000098.1 GCA_016200765.1 Chloroflexota bacterium
CTTGTTGAGTGCAGGGGCCGATGCGAGCCTGTGGAGCGCAATCGCCCAATACCGGCAGGCCGCCGCCGCTAAGGCTGGCGTGTCCTACGAAGTGGTCTGGACGGTCACCGACAGCAAAGGTCAACCGATACAGGTTGAGAAACGTCCCTTGACCGGCGACACGAGTTTCACGTGGAAGGCGGCCTCCGCGCCCGACAATTATGTCGTGAGCGCGCGGATTGCGGCCAGCGATGGCGGCGCAAACAGCGCGGGCGCTGACACGGTCGCTATCGCAGTAGCCGTTCCAAGCGCGACGTTGACGCCGACACCCCTGCCGACGGCGTTGCCAACTGCGACCGCGCGCCCGACCTCCCCGCCGGCAACCCCGCGCCCAACCTCGCCACCGCCGGCGCCGGCAGTGGGTGGTTTTTTTGGCTTCGGTATTCAGGCCGACTTTCTGGCTAAGGATGCTAATTACGCTGTAGGGCAAGCCAAGGCGCTCGGCTTCGGCTGGGTCAAGACGCAGATTCCCTACGGCTCCTTCTATCCCGCGCCCGGCCAGTACGACTTTAGCGCGATGGATCGCACTGTCACCGCCGCGCAGGCGCAGGGCGTGCGCGTGCTGTTCAGCATTGTCAAGGCGCCTAAATGGTCGCGCCCGCCCGCCGACACCGATGAAGGACCGCCCTCCGATGTGAACACCTACGCCGATTTTGTGCGCGCGGTGGCCGCGCGCTACGCGGCCATCGTCGTCAGCGGCGCGCCAACGCCGACCGGCTGGAACGACGGCGACGTGGCGATTGATGATCAGGTGTACTTACAGCAGATGTATGCCAATGGGCTCAAGAACTACAGCGACGCCATCGGAGCGCACCCATCCGGCTTCAACTGCCCAGCGCTCGCCGACTGGCGCAACGTGCCGCTCGACCCCAACGCGCGCTTCAAGGGCCCCATCAACACGCCGCATCCATCGTTCTGCTTCTTGGGCACGATGCAAGGCTACCGCAATATCATGGTCGCGAACGGCGATGCCGGCAAGCGCATCTGGGCAACCGAGTTTGGCTGGGCCACCGTCCAGAATATGGGCGTGTCGGCTGTCGCCGGCTACGAATACGCTTCCGATAATACCGAAGCACAGCAGGCACTGTGGATTACACAGGCCTTTCAATACGGCCGCGATTCGGGCTTCACCGGCGTGATGTTCCTCTGGAACTTGAACTACAACACACCCGCCAGCGATGAGAAATCCGCCTTCAGCATTCTTTACAGCGACGGCCGGCCGCGCCCATCATACAATTCGATCGTCGCTATGCCGAAATAGAAGTCTCCGCATCCCGGCAGGAAACACCGGCGAGCACGGGCTCATCGCTCGTGCTCGCTCTGTTTGTCGTACCATCTATCCGCCCTTCGCGGCTTGAGCCGCTTTTGGTAAAACCATTGGCTTCGTAAGGGAAGACCTTCTATCCATGCTCAAACCCTCTTCATCTAATCCTCGACCGCTCAACCCTAAAGTGATTATGGGCTTTTTAAGCGCGATGATCGCACTGGGTGTTCTGCTTTTGACCATCAGCCTATCCGGTGTACTGCTCCTCGCACAGCCGCCGCCGGGCGCGCCCGCCGCGGCCATCAGCCAGCCCACGCCCGAGCCGACCCCCGTCGTTCCGACGGCGACGCCCTTTCCGCCTGCGGGCGGGTCGTTCGGCTACGGCATTCAAGTTCACGCGTACGGCAGAAGCGACATCGCCGATATTCTGGCCCACGTTCAAGACTTGCGCTTCGGCTGGGTGAAGCAACAATTGCAATGGCGCGACGTCGAGACCAACGCTAAGGGGCAATACAACTGGGACGCGCTGGATGTGCTCGTACGGAGTGCCAACACGGCTGGGCTGAATCTGTTGTTGAGCGTGGTCAAAGCCCCGCGCTGGGCCCGGCCGGCTACGATCCTCTGCTGTGAAGGGCCGCCCGTCAATCCGCAGGATTACGGCGACTTCATGCGCGCGCTGGCCGCCCGTTACAACGGCAAGCCGGGCAGTCTCGGCAAGGTCGCGGCTTATGAAATCTGGAACGAGCAGAACATCCGCGGGGAGTGGGGCGGCGAGCCGTATGATGCCGCGCGTTATATCGAACTGCTCAAAGCGGGTTACACGGCAGTCAAGTCCGTTGACTCCGATGCCGTTGTCGTCAACGGGGCGTTGACGCCCGCGGGCACGGTCGTCATCGGCGGCATCGCCTACGCGGCGGAGGACATCGGTTTCCTTGACCAGATGTATAAGTTGGGCCTGAAGAACTACGCCGATGTCATTGGCGTGCATGGCGCGACGGGCTCCAATCTTCCGCCCGATGCCGATTGCTATCACCTGCTTCCGCCCACCACCGAAGTCTTCCTCGGCCCGTGCGGCGGCAAACGCCTGTGGGTCACAGAGTTTGGCTGGGCCGTTGATCCGAACCCGCCACCTGACCGCTTGTACGCGAAGGATAACAACCTCGACAAACAGGCGCGGTGGACGGTGCAGGCGTACCAACTAGGACGGACGTCGGGCTGGGTCGGGGCCATGTTCCTCTGGAATCTGAACTTTAAGTTCAGCGACCCGACCGGGGAGACGGCCATGTGGGGTATTGTCCAGCCACCCAATTGGACCCCCCTACCCGTCTATGAGGCGCTGAAAAACATGCCGAAAGACATCCGCTAGTTCTTGCGAAAACTCAACTTGAACCAGCACTTCCCGCTGGCTAGCCCGGCCGTTGTGACTTGCACGGTTGGGCTGAGAGCGTTGCCACCGGCATCGAGAACGGTGATAGACCAGGTAATATCTTGAGTCCCCAGGGTCAACTCATATCCCTTCTGCTCGGTCACGGCGGGCGCAGACTGGAGACCCCAGGTATTGGTGTAACCAATACGCAGGCCGGATAGCGGCTGGTTCTGGTTGTCCAGCACGGTGCCGTAGATGTAATACTGCCCAATACACGTGCGGCTCGTGTCAACCGCCGGGCCGCTGTCCACGCGGTACGCGAAGGCGGGCGTTGGCGTGAGCGTCGGGGCTCGCGTCGCCGTCGGGCGCAAGGTTGAGGTAGGTTTGCGCGTGGCGGTCGGCGCTCCGGGTGCGCCGGCTGTTGCTGTGGAGGACGCGGTTGATCGCGGCGTGGCGGTCGGCGTGGTGAAAAGCGTTGGCGACGCCCTCGCCGGTTGGGCCGTTGTAGCCGGCGGAGTGACAGCGGTCGGCGCGGCGGCGGAGATGCCGACGACCACACGGGTGTTGGTTGGCGTGGGCGCCAGCGCGGGCTCTGCGCTCACAGCGGTCGGCGTGCTCGTCGGCGCGGCCACCGTGGGCGCCGCCACCGCATTACTACCTTCAACTAGCGTCGAAACGGCGATGTACGCGCCGAGGCAGATGATGGCGAGCACGCCGAAGAAGGCAAAGATGGTTGTGCGGTTGCGCAGCAATTCTCCGATGCGTTCCATGCAATCTCATCAAATGAACATAGGCAGAGGCATTATGAAGAAACTACGCCCCGCGCTGTTGGGCGCGCTGGCGCTGACATTACTGCTGACCGGTCAGGCGCTGGCCCACGCAAAATTCGTAAAATCCGAACCGGCGCCGGACTCTGTGCTAACGGTTGCGCCAGCCGCGGTCACTATCTGGTTTAGTGAGGAACTGGATACCAAAGCGAGTGTCATCAAAGTGCTCGACGGGTCGGGCGCGCAGGTTGACTTGGGCAACAGCAAGGTCAATCTCGATGATCGCAAGCAGCTGTCTGTCGGCCTGAAGCCGCTGGGCAGCGGCACTTATACGGTGAAGTGGCACGTCGTCGCCGACGACGACAAGGGCGAAAGCGACGGTGACTTCAAGTTCACCGTGCAGGCGGCCCTGCAAGCGACTCCCACCGCTCTGCCGCCGACATCGCAGCCAACTACGCCTCCGCCGACCGCCACACCGACGCCAACGGCCATACCACCCACGGCAACGCCGCCGCCGGCTACACCCACGTCACTGCCGCTTCCTACCCAAACACCCACAGCCGGTGCAACCGGAGCCGACCTCGCGCTCCCGCTGATGGCGCTATCGGTGGTGGTCTTGGCCGCCGGCGCGTTCCTCGTCTTGCGCAAGAAATAGCACCACCGTTTAGCGTTGCGGGTTCCGCGTTCACGCGCGCACTTCTGGAGCGGGCAACCCTTCACCGCCGAGCGCGGGGAGATTTCTTCACGTTCTCTCCCGCGTTCTGTGCGCGCTCGGCAGTGAACGGGCAACGCGGGACGCGCTAACGCGCTAACGCCATCGCCAGGTCTTCAATCAAATCCTGCTCGTCTTCAATGCCGACCGACAGGCGAATCAGCCCGGCGGGCACTTCCAGCGGCGAGCCTTGCACTGATAGATGCGTCATGGCCGCGGGCATCTCGATCAGCGACTCAACCCCACCCAGACTTTCGGCCAGCGCAAACAGCCGCGTGTGCGTCACCACTGCGCGCGCCGCCTCGGCCCCGCCCTGCACTTCAAACGAGACCATCCCGCCGAAGTTGCGCATCTGCTTCTGCGCCAGTTCGTGCTGGGGGTGACTCTCCAAGCCGGGGTAGATCACGCGCGTCACCTGTGGGTGATCCTCAAGAAAGCGGGCGACGGCCAGCGCGTTGCGGCCATGCTGATCCATGCGCAGGGCCAGCGTCTTCATCCCGCGCAAGGTGAGCCATGCGTCGTGCGGGCCCGGCACCGCGCCGGCCGCATTCTGCAGGAACTTTAAACGGCGGTGCAATTCCTCGTCGTTCATAATCACCGCACCACCGATCACGTCGCTGTGGCCGCCAATGTATTTGGTCGTCGAATGCACAACCAAATCCGCGCCCAGCGCCAGCGGTTGCTGCAGGTATGGCGACGCAAAGGTGTTGTCCACCACAACTATCGGGCGCGTGGGCATCTGCGCGGCGAGGCGCGCAATGCCAGCGATGTCAAAGATTTTCAGCAAGGGATTGGTCGGCGTCTCCAGCCAGATCATGCGGGTGTTGGGGCGCAGCGCGGCCTTCGTCTTCTGCAAATCGGTCAGGTCGGTAAATGTGAACTCCAACCCGTACTGGCTGAGCACGCGCGTGAACAGGCGGTAGGTGCCTCCATAGGCGTCGTCGCCGGCCACGACGTGATCGCCCTGTTTGAGCAGGTACATGGTGGTGGCGATGGCCGCCATGCCCGAGGCAAAGCCTAGCGCGTAGCGCGCGCCCTCCAACTCGGCGAGGCACTGCTCCATCGCCGTGCGCGTCGGATTGCCGGTGCGCGCGTATTCGTAGCCTTTGTGTTGGCCGAGGTCGTCCTGCACAAAGGTGGAAGTCTGGTAAATCGGCGTGATGATCGCGCCGGTTGCCGGATCGGGCGACTACCCGGCGTGGATGGCGCGGGTTGCAAAGCGATAGGGTTTGGAGTCTGTCACGAGCACCTTTCGATGGATAAACGTTTTACGTTGTGGGTCTGGCCTAG
>JACQEC010000099.1 GCA_016200765.1 Chloroflexota bacterium
CGGTCGGCTCGGTCAACAGCCAGTTGAGCGTGACCATGCCGCGCTTGCCTGCGGCGCCCTCCTTGCCCGCGTCGTAGCCGCGCGTGACGCGCCGCGGCTGATTGAAGCGCGGCTGAAGCGGGATGTCTGAATGGACGGCCAAGGGAAGGAACTCGCCGAGATAGGCGTCCAGCAGGCGCAGGCGCTCGTCGGGGTCGTCGTCGCCATAGAACCAGATGCGCGCGTTGGAGGGATGGTAGTAGGTGTCGTGAAACGCCTTGAACCGCGCGTAGGTCAGGTCGGGGATATGCGTGGGGTCGCCGCCGGAGTCAACGCCATAGGGCGTGTCGGGGAGGATCGCCTGCTGGGAGGTTCTAAAGAGCAGGCTGTCGGCGTTGGAGTACGCGCCCTTCATCTCGTTGAACACCACGCCCCTGAAGGTCAACGGGCTGTTCAGGCTGTCCAGCTCGTAGTGCCAGCCTTCCTGCTGGAGCGTGAACGGGTTGAGGCGCGGGTGAAAGACCGCGTCGAGATAGACATCCACCAGATTATAGAAGTCTTGCAGGTTCTGGCTGGCGACCGGATAGACCGTCTTATCGGGAAAGGTGATGGCGTTGACGAACGTCTTCAGCGAGCCTTTCACCAACTGCATGAAAGGCTCCTTGGCCGGGTACTTGCGCGAGCCGTTCAGCACCGAATGCTCCATGATGTGCGGCACGCCGGTCGAGTCGGAAGGCGGCGTGCGGAAGGCGATGCCGAAGACCTTGTTCTCGTCGTCATTTTCCAGCGAGAGCAGGGGCGCGCCGGTCTGCGCGTGGCGGAACAGGCGCGCGCGCGTCTTCAGTTCGGGAATATCCTGCTCGCGGATCAAATCAAAGCCGTGAAGGGTCATAGATAGGGGTCCTTGTCGGTGATCAGGGATTGACCGCTATGATAATTCTTTTGGCGCAAACAGTAAAACGCGAGAGGGGAAGAAAAACGCAACAGCCCCGTTCGCTTGGGAGGAACGGGGCTGTGAATCGGTAATCGTCGGTACTGCTAGAAATTGTCAGCCGGTATGTCGCTTGGGGCAAGTGGGGCGGACGCCGCGCTAATCTACGCCGCGCTCGCGCCCGAAGCTCATATAGAAACGCTGACAAATGGTGGGCGCGCTCGTCAGATTCTGCGGGTCGCTCGGCGTGATCACTTGAAAATCCGCCGCGTTGTTCTGGGTGTCCGTGCAGCTGCCGGCCGCGCCGCCCGCCCTGCGCTCATAACTGCGGTCGAGGTTGCCCGTCAGCGCAAACAGCGGCGTGCCTTCCTTATAGGTCGTGCCCAGACTCATGCCGACCTGATCCATGATCTTCACGCCATTCGGCAGGAACAGCGCCACCCCCGCGAAGTTCCCCACCCCGTTGCTGTACCATTGATCCGGCGCCACCGTGCCGCTGTAGTTCGTATGCGCCACCAGGTAGTGCTGGCCGGGCTGGAGGACGATGCCGACTGTCACCGTCAGCACGTCGCTGATGATACCGGTGCTGGTGGAGGAGCGCAGCCGCCAGCCGCCGATGTTCGCCGGCACATTCGCCGCGTTGAACAACTCGATAAATTCGTCGGTGAATCCGTCCGGCCCGTTCGTACGAATCTCGCTAATCACCACGTGCGGCGGGATGGAGGGCGTGCTGGTCGGCCGCGGGCTGGCTGTGGCGGTGGGGGTTGACGTGCTGGTTGCCGTGCTGGTCGGCGTCGCGGTTGGCGTCTCTGTCGCGGTTGGCGTGCTGGTCGGCGTCTCGGTGGCGGTCGGCGTTGGTATCGCCGTCGCGGTGACTGTCGGTGTCACGGTCGGTGTCTCGGTTGCTGTGCTGGTTGGCGTACTGGTCGGCGTATCAGTGGCCGTTGGTGTATCAGTCGGCGTACCGGTCGCCGTCGCTGTCGCGGTTGGCGTCTCTGTGGCGGTCGGCGTACTGGTCGCTGTCGCTGTACCGGTCGGCGTGGGTGTTACAGTCGGAGTACCCGTTGGCGTGCTGGTGGGCGTGGGCGTCACGGTGCCGCCACAGACGGCAGTGATCACACTCGCCAGGTTCTGCGGGTCGCTCGGCGTGAGCACTTGAAAGTCTGCCGCGTTGTTCTGCGTGTCCGTGCAGCTGCCCGCCGCGCCGCCCGCCTTGCGCTCATAACTCCGATCAAGGTTACCGATCAGCGCAGACAGCGGTGTGCCTTCCTTGTACGTCGTGCCCAGACTCATGCCGACCTGATCCAGCACCGTCACGCCATCCGGCAGGAACAGCGCCACCCCCGCGGAGTCCCCCACTGTGTTGCTGTATTGCTGGTCAGGCACGACCGTGCCGCTGTAGTTCCTGTGTGCCACCAGATAGTGCTGCCCCGGCTGCAAGACCACCCCAACCGTCACCGTCAGCACGTCGCTGATGACGCCGCTGTTGGTCGAACTCTTCAGCCGCCAGCCGCCAATCCCCACGGCGTAATTGGCCGGGTTAAATAACTCAATGAATTCATCCGCACTGCCCCCCGGCCCGTTGGTGCGGATTTCGCTGATGAGCCCGGCCGGTGACCCGGCCGGTGTCGGGGTCGGCGGCGGAACCGTCGGCGTGGCGGTGGGCGCGCTGACCACCGACAAGCTCACTTGCGTGATGTGGATCTGCGGCCGCCCGTTGCCCGGTTGCGGCGAAATCGAATTGTCCTGCACCTGCACGCAAAACTTCCATTGCCCCGTCCGGCTAGGTGTGCCATTAAGTAACCCATTCGCGTTGACGGTCAGCCCCGGCGGCAGTGCGCCGCCGCATCCCACATCGCCGCCGTCGTAACTCCAGAGGTACGTGCCGTTCCCTCCCCACGCCATCAGCGTGAAACTGTACGGCTGTCCTGCCGTCCCCGCCGGCAGTGTGCCGGTCAGCGGCTCGCTCATGTTGTCCGAACGAACTGCGATCCCGCGATTCAATTGCGCTAACTCCCCCGCCAGTGTGTTCAGCATGGATTGGTAGAGCGGGTCTTTGTCCTTGCTCTGCAGCTCATACGGGTCGTCCGTCGCGTCCAGATGATAGAGCTCCTTCTCACCCGTCGTGTATTCCACGTACTTCCAGTTGTCCGGCGTTCGGATTGCCGCCCAGGTCGAGACGCCATATTGAAAGCCAAAGCCCCCCTCGAAGAGCAGGCGGTCGCGCCAGGCCGCGTTGGGGTCGTTCACCAGCGGCAGCAGACTCATGCCATCACTGCTACCCGGGCTCACCCCGGCCACCTCCAGGATCGTCGGCGCCACATCCAGATCGAGCGCGACCATCTGCTCCACCACCGCGTGCGCCGCGTTCGGATAGAGCACGATCAACGGCGCCCGCAGCGTCTCCTCATACGGCATGTATTTGTCGCCCGTGGGAATCTGATGTTCGCCCCAGAACACGCCCTGATCCGAACCGAAGATGATCACTGTGTTCTTCAGCAGGTCTTTGGCGATCAGGTCGTTCAGGATGTTGGCGACCGAGTCATCCACCGCCCGCAGGGTTCTCAACATATTGCGGTTGAGATCGTCGTCTGAAGTGGGATCCCATATCGGCGCGATGCTCTGACGCAAGTAGTCCGGCTTGTCAATCAGGTCGCTCTCGCCGTAGCCCCGTCCCCGGTACAGAAAATCCGAGAAGAGGTTCTGATAGCGAGAGGGCGGCGTGGCCGGCTCGTGCGGCGCATGGACGGGTAGA
>JACQEC010000049.1 GCA_016200765.1 Chloroflexota bacterium
ACGGCGGCGGGCGGATCGGCCACCCGAGGCACCTGCCCGGTCTGTGGCACGCAGTTGTTTCGCATGGGCGCAACGCTCGCTCACGAAGGGCTGACCAAACCGCCCGTCCAACCGCGCATTAAATCGCCGAACGGCCGGCTGAAGCAGACAACCAAAGCCCCATCAACTGCCGCGGGCGCTCGGATACGCCGACCCAGCGGCGCGGGGCGTAGCGCGCGGCCGAAAGCGCCGACAGCTCCCGCGTCCTCGTCGCGACGCTCGGGCAAATTGGTGATTGTCGAATCGCCGTCTAAAGCCAAAACGATTGGCAAGTATCTGGGGCGCGGCTACTTTGTTAAGGCGTCCGTCGGGCACATCCGCGACCTGCTCAAATCGCAGTTGAGCGTGGACGTGGAGAATGACTTCGCGCCGAAGTACCGCGTGCCCAACGACAAGAAGGACGTGGTTAAAGACCTGCAATCAGCGGCCTCGCGCGTGGCCGAGGTCTATCTGGCGACCGACCCCGACCGCGAGGGGGAAGCGATAGCGTGGCATCTGATGGAAGCCGCGCAGATTCCGCCCGAACGGGCGCATCGGGTCGCCTTCGACGAGATCACACAGGGTGCGGTGCTGGAGGCTTTCGCGCACCCCCGTGCCATTGATATGAAACTCGTCAACGCCCAGCAGGCGCGCCGCATCCTTGATCGTCTCGTCGGCTACCAGATCAGCCCACTGCTCTGGGAGAAGGTGCGCGGCGGGCTGTCGGCGGGGCGCGTCCAGTCGGCGGCGGTGCGGCTGGTGGTTGAGCGCGAGCGCGAGATCGAGTCGTTTGTGCCGGTCGAATACTGGTCGCTCGAGGCCGACCTTGCCAAGCGGGACACGCGCCGCGCGAAGCCGCGTCCGTCTTTTGTGGCCCGCTTGAGCAAGATTCGTGGAGCCGAGGCCAGCCTCAAAAATGAGGCCGATGCAGAGGCTGTGGTCAAGGCACTTGACGGCGCGTCGTATGTCATCCTGAAGGTGAAAAAGAGCGAGCGCAAGCGCAACCCGGCCGCGCCGTTCACCACCAGCACCCTTCAGCAAGAGGCGTCAAGGCGGCTGGGCTTTAGCAGCAAGCGCACGATGGCGGTCGCACAGCAGTTGTACGAGGGCATCGAGCTGGACGGCGAGGGCACGGTCGGCCTGATTACCTACATGCGGACCGATTCGACCAACGTCGCGAAAACGGCGCAGGACGAAGCGCGCGGGTTGATCGCCGAAAAGTACGGGGCGGAGTTTGTGCCGCCCACGCCGCCGGTGTACAAGACGAAGGCCAAGTCGGCGCAGGAAGCGCACGAGGCCATCCGCCCGACCTCGGCGCGCCGCGAGCCGGAGGCGCTTAGAAAGCTCTTACAGCGCGACCAGTTTCGCCTGTACGACCTCGTCTGGAAGCGGTTCATCGCCAGCCAGATGGAGGCGGCGATTTTTGATGTGACCTCGGTGGATGTGGGCGCGAGCGCCGGTTGGCAGGTCGCGAGCCATATTAACGAAGTCGCCCTCGACCAGCGCTTCGAGAACGCGCCGTTCCTGTTTCGCGCCGGCGGCTCCATCATCAAGTTCAGTGGCTTTCTGGCCGTGTACGAAGAGATTCAGGAAGAGAACGGCCGCTCGGCAACGCCAACCAGCGACGAGGAGGCCATCGGCGCGGTGTTGCCGCCGCTGTCAGAGGGCGAGGTGGTGGACTTGCTGAAACTGCGGCCAGAACAGCACTTCACCCAGCCGCCGCCGCGCTACTCCGAAGCCACATTGATCAAGGTGTTGGAAGAAAACGGCATCGGGCGTCCCAGCACCTACGCGCCGACCGTCTCAACCATTGTCTCGCGAGGATATGTCGAGCAGGCTGAAAAGCGCCTGCGACCGACCGAGATCGGCCGGGTTGTCAATGACCTGTTGGTGGAGCATTTTCCCGAAGTGGTTGACCTCGGGTTTACGGCGCAGATGGAGAGCGAGCTCGATCAGATTGCCGAAGGCGAGAAGGATTGGGTGCCCGTCCTGCACGATTTCTATGGTCCGTTTTCGAAGTCGTTGAAAAAGGCCGAGCGGCTGATGCCGAACCTGAGCGTAGACGCCGAGCCGACCGGTGAGTTGTGCGAAGTCTGTGGCAGGCCGATGGTCATCAAGCGCGGGCGCTTTGGGCGGTTTATTTCGTGTAGCGGTTTCCCGGAATGCAAGAACTC
>JACQEC010000097.1 GCA_016200765.1 Chloroflexota bacterium
CAACCGCGCACACCGGCCATGGCGGCTAACCTCACCGACCACATCTGGTCCATGGATGAACTACTCAGCTTCCGCATCCCGCCAAAGCATTTATGGGCCGTTTAGAGCCGTGCCTCATTAAAGGGACACTACCTAATCTTCGTAACAGTACTCTTCAAGTAGCGGCACGATATCGTCTTGCACGACGCGCGCCAATGTCACGAAATCGCCGATGGGCCTGCCTTGCTTAAACAGATAGGCGTGGCCGACTTGCAGGTTGCGCGCGTCACGCCCGATATGCTGGCGGATTCGGTTGTTCAGTGCCTCCAGCCACGCACCGAGCGGAATGCCCTGAACCACAGCATCGCGCAGCAGGCCGCTGTCCGGCATCAATTCCACAAATCCAAACCGCCGGCGCAACGCCGTATCCAGCAGCGCTATCGAGCGGTCAGCAGTGTTCATCGTGCCGATGACATATACATTCTCCGGCACTTTGAACGGTCTCCCCGACAGCGGCAGGAGGATCGACTGCCCGCGTTTGTCCTTTTCCAGGACGGTCAACAGTTCGCCAAAAATACGCGGGATGTCGCCCCGGTTGATCTCGTCGATGATCAGGTAGTAACGATGTTTAGGGTCATGGCTCGCATCAGCGCACAGCCGCAAGAAGATGCCATCGTGTTTTTCAAACGCCAGCCGTTGGTCGGTCGAGATGGGCTTATACCCCTCAAGAAAATCTTCATAACCATACGCGGGATGGAATGAGCACATGCGTACCAACCCGCTCGCCCCATCCGTTCCGCCGGTCACTACGCCACTTTGTTCAGCCGTCAATTGATCGAACGCTGTCCCAAAGCGGTGGTACGCCGCCAGGTCGCGCGCTGTCCGCAATGCCCAGTACGTCTTTCCAGTCCCGGGCGGCCCATAGACGATCATCTGTCCTTTGCGCTCTAGAATCGCCTGAATGCGACCGCGGGTCCCGTCTAACCGTGGAATGATGGGCTCCGATGGCGAGACTGGTTCAGCCGGCGATGCAGGTGGCAATGCCGGTGCGTTGACTTTGGTTGGCCCTGCCCTCGCGATCCGTCGTTCGATTGCAATCAGGTTATCGACTGGCTCCCTGACTTGAAACACTGTCGTTCGCAACCCTACCTTTGCATCCGGCATTTGCCATGTATCCAGATTGAGCCATTGAACGGCGCGGCGGTGCGGGATATCAGAGCCCGACGCATAGGTATAGCTTGCAACAACCCTCCCGATTCCCAGCAACGTCATGCCGTTCGCGGTCAATACCAAATCACCATCAGAAATCCGCGCCGTGAAATTGAGGACTTCGCGCACTTTTCTACCAAGTATTTGAGCGTTGTACTCATAGTTCTTTGCCAAAAGGTCGCGCAGTCTTTCACGAGACGCGTCGTCATAAGTAACCCAAGAAAGGTCGCCAAGCTTATCCCAGCCAATCGCTACAAAATCCCCGTCGCGCATCGCACCCCAACGACTATACGCTTCGTCCTCGCCAAGGGTCGTCCCGATGCGCCAATACGCATGCGGATTGCCATCACGCCGGTTCAGCACCGTCGTCATATGGTTGAGTGTCATATTCAGTTCACGCGCAAGGGCGACGAAGCGGCCCGCCACCGCATAGCGTCCATCTATATCTGGCGGCAATTCCAGCAATTTGATCAAGTGGTAACGCTGGTACTCTGCATTGTGATAGTCATCCAGCTTCTCTGGGTACAACAGGCTGAAATACTTGTGCCCCCAGGCCGAATCACTCACATCTGGTGCGACCGTATTCATCTGCTTCTGCAGCTGCGCGTACTCCACATCGGGCGCATTCGCCGGTAAGGTGTCCAGCACCTCACACCCTTTCAGTAATTGGTCTCGGTGCTTGCGCGCAATCTCAACTGCTTCCGCCACCGTGAGCTCCACTTGCTTGGATGGGCTGCCCGTCATCCACGTTCCGGTCTCTCGGCGGCGATAAATGCCGAACTTCAGCGCGCTGCCGCCTGCGATGCTGCCAAAGATCGCTGGCAGCTCGTCATCATTCTTGAATTCAAGCCAATAGACCAGACTGTCACGATTGGCAGGGTCGTGCGCGTGCAGGGTGTTCAGTAGAGCCTCGCCGTCTAGGTTGCGCAGCGCCGCCGGGCCGAACCGCTTACGAAAGGTATCATAATACCCGCGAAGTTGGTCTCGCGATGACAGCGCACCTTCAGCCGTCATCTTGTCGTGCAGCTGATTCAACTCATCGGCAATTCGCGTGTCCAGTGTCATGTTAGTTCCTTCTGCATTCCGTTTTGCGTTTCGCTGCGGTCATCGCCACAGACGCTTCCTGCTTATCTCATCGCGAACGTAATCGAGGTAATGATCAATCGTCGCCGAATAAAATGGCTGCCGCATGCTGGGCTGATGCGGAAACGGAAATATATCCCGGCCCAAACGATTCTGGCTCGCTGTCAAGTGCGAGAAATGCCCCGGGCGGCCCGCCTCCTCATGCGCACGGTAATCCCAATACGCTTTCACAAAAGGCGACGAGCCTGCGTTGATGATCAACGCCAGCACCGGTTCACCTAACGTGATGACCGGGACGCTTTCGTACGGAGCCAACTCAGTCGCCAAAACGGGAAGCCATGCTTCAGCAAATCTTCGGAGAACCGATTTGTCGGCAATCTTTGTCGGCTGTACGACGAAAAAATTCTTGAGCAGGTTGGTCGCGTACACGTTTTCTTCGAGCTGAATTCCCAAGCCGCTACACAACTTTGCAAGATAGGTCTTCAGGCTGCCGCCGCGATCGAGATTGAGGACGGTTCTGATCTTACGCCTACCCTTCTCACTCAGTACGGTTGGGTCCTGGCCGAGGATGATCAGCCGAACCTCTCCAGTGCCGCAATAGACCTTGGGAATTTGCAGGTTGACATCGACGAACGTCCGAAGCTGGAGATCGGCCAGCAGTCTCTGTCGAGTTGCTTCAACGTGTGGTTCAATCACGATCAGCACGAGTTTCGCTTTTCAAGTAGCGGCTACTCTCCCTTGTCACCGGCTAGAGCCATCGTCCCATACGTCGACGTCGTGTTAACAAACCATACGCTGGTCGGCCCCACCTTATGCCATCCCCAGCGCCTTCAGCGCCGCCCCCAGCGGCTCCGAATAGAAGATCGGGTCCACTTTTTCCAGCAGGTCTCCCGGCACGTCCAGGAACTGCCGCTTGTTGCTCACGGGGATGAGCACCTTTTTCGCTCCGTTATCAACCATCACTTGCAGCGGCTCGATTAGAGAGCGCAGTGGCACAATATTGCCCTGGATCGTCATGTCGCCAAGTACGACCAGTCCGGCCAGCGTCGTCCGGTCGCGCAGTAGCGAATAGAGCGCCACGAAGAAGGCGACGCTCGCCTGCGAACCTTCTTTGGCCTGTGCGAGATCGACGATCTGGACGTGAAAGTCTGCGCTGTCGAGCTGCCGCTCGATACCCAGCATCGCTTTATTCGCGCGTACGTAATCAAACGCCGTCATGAGCGAATCGCGCATTAACCGGTCTGGGCTGCCGCTGATGCGCAGCTTGCCGGAGCCCATCATCATGGTGACTTCGATCCGGTGCAGCGCCACCACCTGCTCATTCGTCAATGCCGCGCCATACACGCTCCCTGCCGGCAGCGGGTCCGACGCAATCAGATCGGCGCGTCCCTGTTCCGGCACGCCAACATAGCGTTCCTGCATCGTCTCGTTGTCAATGTACGAAAAAGACGTCTGGTAATACTCGAATGCCCCCATTTTCTTGAGCTGCTCTTTGACGCGCCGCCGCCCTTCCAGCGCAATTTCCACATACTCGCGCAACTCTTCTTTTGGAGGATTTCCTGATGGGTGCAATAGCTTAATCAGTCCAGAGACTGTCCGGCGGACGGCCTTCGCATCCCGCGTATTCAGATCAGTACCTAGCGCGAAGTATTGATCGAGTTGGTTAGCGTAGTTGTGACGACGCAGCTCTCGGAATGCTTCAGCCAAATAGTCCACCACGAAGCCATAGTGCTCTGTCAAGAACTCGTTGCGCATCTTGGGTATTTCCCAGCCGGGGATATAAAAATGTAGGCGGTCAATCAGCGCCATATCTTGCATGTCTTCTGGCAGAGGTTGAAACAAGTGACTGGTACGCACCAACATATCCACCGGCTGATTGATGTTGCCAGCAAAGACTACCGAGGCTTCAGCGACCAACTCCTCGCGCCCACGACTGAAGCTGCCGCTCTCCATGTAATCCTTCAATATCTGGATGGCCGTCTTGTCGTCGAATTTGATGCCGGCCACCTCGTCAAACGCGACCACATCCCAGCGCCCGACGAGGCCGACTTGGCGCGTGCTCATGTTGTAGAACAGGTTGGCAACGGTCGTCTTGCCGCCGGATATCAGGATGGCATACGGCGAGAGGTCGCGGTAGACGTACGACTTCCCGGTGCCGCGCGGCCCGAGCTCAATCAGGTTGTAGTTACGTTGGGTCATCGGGATCAAGCGCACCAGCATCAGCAATTTGATGCGCCGGCTGAACTGTGATGGCTCTAGCCCGATGCTACGGATGAGCAGATCAATCCATTCATCGGTCGTGAAAGATGTCCGGCGCGCACAATAGTCGTCCAGACTAAACGTCGCTAGCTGAATCGGTTTGAGCGCGGTGATATAGAAGGGGCGCGCCTTGTCGTTCTCGTCGCCCTCGCCGCGGAACTCGATTTCCACCTGGGACCAGACACCACCCTCCAGCAGCCGCTCGTATTGGCGCACGAACTGATCGGGGATGTGAACAAAGCGGTGGCTGAAATTGACCAACTCGGCCCAATACTTGGTGCCATCGAGGCGCACCAGCACCTTGTCGATGAACGTCTGCTTACCCCGCTCCTTCGTGCGCGACTGGCCCTTCATCGCCTCGTCAGGCCGGATGATGCTGGAGGCCAATGTGCTGTTGACAAGCCGCAGCCCAGCCTCGATCGCGATGGGATCATCTGTCGCGCAATACTTGCCCAGCAGATACTCGAGCACATAGCCCGGCACGTTGGCGCCGACCTTGACCTCGCGCACGAGGTCTTTGCGCACCACCCGCCCTGCAAAGATGTCAACGACTTTGCGATCCAACTCTGGCATGAGAACTCCTACAAGGCAATTTCAATCGGCAGGTCGGCCCTACTGGCCAATTTTGTGCCTGTGTCCGAGTCGAGCAGGTAGAGTGCAACTTGGGCTACTTGGGGAACCTCTGTCACCTGCAAAGTAACCGAATTGGGCATGATCCGCTGCGGGTCGGCGGGATCCGTGGCCAGGGCCACATCGCCGGTCGCTGCCTGGAAGCCGTATGCCGCCGCCACTGGCACCGAAATGACCTGGTCGCCGGCGCGCAACTCCAGGCGCACGCGCGGCGCGGACGCGAGCATTACCTGCGCTTCTGCCTGGATCGTGACCGAGAAAAAGCGCGTTGTAATTTTGGCCGCGCCGGGCACGAGTGTCCAGCTGAAGGCAGGCGCACCCGTCACGGGCGCCAGCTCGCCCGCCGCGACCGTCAGCACCGGGATGACGATTTCCTGCAGCGACAGCCCGCCGTGCGAATAGACCATCGAGCCGCCCTGCACCTTGAACCAGGCGAGACCAAACGGTGTGACCAGCTCGAGATCGCCGCTCAAGCCAAACGCGGCGACCGGCGTTCGCAGGCATCCGGGTATGGCCGAGCCACCGTTGCCCACCCACACGCGTCGATGCAGGTCGGCCGTATCGCCGCCAGGCGCGTCAATGGTCTCCGCCTCGATCAGCTTTGGCCCGAACAGGTAGCCGTGGTCAGCCGTGATGATAGCCTTTCGCACACCAACGCCAAAGAGCGAGCGCAGCCCGCGCCGCAACTGGTTGAACACATCGTCTTGCATCTGGCGCGCCAGGTTCGGGTTGTTCTCCCAGAGGCCGTCGATCTCGTCGCTGGCCGTGACGACGATCAGTCGGGCGCCAGCCAGCTTGCTCCGCAGTTGCCTGCTATTGAGTGGCGCCAGCTGGCTTAACTCAACGACGGCCACCGTCTCCCCGACCTGCTTCTGCAGATGCTTCAGCCGCTCCTGGCTATTCTTGACGATCGTGCCGCCAATCTCGATGCCCAATTTGCCACCGCCGAGCGCAACGAGTCCGAGCCCGCGTTCGGCGCCCGGCATCAGCGCCGCCATGCCGACCGGGGTAATCGTTGGCGGGGTGGCAAGCGCCGGCGACAGGTCAGCTTTGAAATCCACCGCCAGCAGCTCTGCGAACTCGCGCGCCATCTCGAAGCGCAGGGCATCGACCAGGATGTAGGCCATCTTGTCCTCGGCCAGCGCGGTCGCAACGAACGAACGGAAGATGTCTGTCTGGTGCGTCCCGCCGGGCAGGTCGAAGTGGACGGCCTCGTAACCGTGAATGAAGCGGTTGGCCAGCTCATCGATCACCTCGCGATAACGCTGCTGCGCCCGGGTCACGAGTTGCACCAGCCTATCGTGGATGCCGTCTTCCGGGTCAAAGCGATGGTAGTCCCGCTCCAGATGGCGATAGGCGCGATCCAACTCGCACCACGGGGCGTCTCCGCTGGTATAACGCACGTACAGTGCGTCAGCCGATAGCGTCTGCGCTTTCAGCTCGCGCGCGATCCGGTTCGCCGTTTCCAGCACAAGCCCGGCTTGAGCGATGACTTGCCAGCGCAGCTTGCTTTCAGGTTTCTGCGTGCTCCAGAAACCATCCGCGCGCCCGCGTGCCAATTCCATCAGCAGGCCATTTCCCTTACTGCCCACTTCCGCTTCAACCAGCGCTTGCAGCGCCGTCTCTGTGCGGTAGAACGTCTCGCTCTCCTTGAGCACGTGCGGCTCCCAGGCCAAGTCGCCCAGGCCCAGCTCGGCTTCCACCCGTTGGGCCGCCTGCGCGTAACTTGCGCCCAGATCGCGGCGCTGCCGCCAGGCACGCACGACTTGAACTGCCGTCTCGCGCGCCGCCTTGCCATGGGCGTGCGCGACCGTGCTTAGCCGCTCGGGCGCAGGACCGTTCAGCAATGCGAGGAACTCTGTCGTCAGCAGGTAGCGCGCCAGCAACGTCCGGATGGCGGAGAGGACGGACTGGATCGGAATCGCAATTTCGAATGCGTTCGCGAACAGCTCCCTCAACGGCTTGATCGCGCTGCGCCCTCGGATCGTCTCGTCCAACTCCGGCTCGCTCAAGAATCGGAGCGAGATCTCCTGGACGTTGCCGGAGTTGAAGATAATGGCCAGCACACCGGCATCGCCCGCGTTCTGCTCGGCGCGTGTATCCAGGTCCGCCAGGCTCAAACTGCCGGCCTCGACCTCTGCGACAATCTTGGCGACGACCGCGGCAGGCAGCAGCGGTTCCAATGCCACGCGCGCTACAGCCGCCAGCCGCGTATTGCACTCCGGCGGCTGCTGGCCGGGCTGCATCACGACGCCGACCAAGGCGAACTCAACCAGCGCGTGGTGCGTGTCAGCCTGCGCTAGCGGCACGTAGATCACCATGCGGGGCGACTCTCCGGATTGCGCGTTCCAGAGGGTCTCCATATCGCGCCGGAGCGCCACGAACCCGCGCTCTTTCCGGTAGACGAAGAGCGGCGCACCGCTCAACGATGCCATGCTTGAGACCGCAGCGAGGTAGGCTCCTTCCGGGTCGAACCAGACGACGGTGCGATGGGCTTCGACCTGGGTGCGGATCAGTTCAAAGAGTTTGTCGGTGACCAACCCCATAGGCGCCCCTATCCTTTGACCAGCCCTTTGGCGCGCAGTTGCTGGCTGATTGAGCTCCACGCATACTTGCCATCCAGCAGGTCGGCCCAGGCCTTCTGCGCTTCCTTCCAGGGGACCAGCTCATACAACGGCGCAATGTTTAGCAGTACGCCATCGTTCAGGTCCGGGTGGAGGTCCAGCCGCGCAATGCGGTCAATTGTTTTCTGGAATGTCTTGATTTCATCAACCAGATCAGCCTGCGCGGCCAGCGCGCGCTCCTGTGCCCTGCGCGGCGCGCCTTTCAGGTCTGCTGCCACAGACTGCAGGTCGGAAAGCCGCTGGGCTTCAAGATTGAGCTTGGCATCCACATAATCGCGGCCCACGCGGTAGAGTGTGTCTGGGCCCAAGCGATGATAGTAGAGCCAGATGCCATAGTTGCGGTTGCGGGATTGCAGCAGCCAGTAGATCGGCGCTTTGCGCCGGCTCTTTGAGTAGCGCTTGATGTGGAAGTCGAAGAAGTGACGGGGCTGGCGGAAGTATTCGCGCAGGGAGCCGACGCCCAGAATCTCGCAGGCTTCCTGTTCGATTGCGTCCGCCCGCTCGCGCCACAAAAGGCCGAGGACGGCCCGCACTTGCTTGACGATGTCGTCGGGGTGACGCTCATCGTCGGGCAGGATGCCGTCCCAAGCTATTTTGAGCGGATAGGCCGCATCCGGAATCGTGGCGGGCGAGTCGTCGAGCGCGGCCGCATCCGGCAGGGTGATCACATTCGGGCGCGCTTGCAACCACGCCTCACTGACGATCGTTCCCGGCTGGGCTGGCAAGCCATCTGGCCCGACGAGCATGCCTGGCGAGCAACAAGGGAGCGGCTCGAACGGACCCTGCAATTCCGGTAACAGCGACTGGTCAAGCGCGAAGCGCACGTCCCAGCGACCAAAGGCACAGCCGAGGCACCACATGAGGAAACCTTCTATCGTCGCCTGTGGGTCGTCTGAAAGTAATTCGTCGGGTTCCGTTTCGGTGTCCACCTCTTGCGCATCTTCTTCGATGCCTGTGTTTTCGACCAACCCGTTGACGTCGCTAGACTCGACGAAATCCTCTGGCGCTAGGCCATACAATTGGGCGACTCGTTGATCTATTCGGTTCTGCACTTCCATCAGTTGTGATTGGGTTATTTCATATGCCTCTGCGCTTAGTCTGGCGCCGGATATTGGCGACTCCCGCCCCAATCGGGCGAGAACAGTCAGCGAAAACGCGTGAGTTGTCTCGTCACTTTTATCCAAGCTGCGAGTCAATTCGTAAGCGCGAAACGACTGGGTTGACAAGTCTGTAGGGTCGCCCAATGGGGGGATAGGAGTTCGTTGCAGTACACCAACTTCATATGAACCAAATGCCATCTGCAATGTAAGCAGGTGATGCCAAATAGCTGAATTCATCAATCCAAGTAGCGCAAGCAGATCTTCGTTGTTGTCATCACTTGTAAAGACTGAAGGCCCTTTGTGACTAAAAATGGATTTCCCAGGTAGAGCTCTTGCGCTGAATCCCTTTTGTGTCCTAAGCGGATATGTCAAGCCTTGTCGAAAATAGTACTCACTGTTTGCAATACGCCTAGACCAATGAGTAGTTCCAGGATCAAACGGATTCTGGGTCACCCATTCTTTCAATTCTTTGCCATTATTGTGCCAGTTGATAACCAACTGGATATCACTGTAGAATTTCGAATACTCGCCTCCCTTACTGAGCGGGATCCACGAGCTTCCTAAATCGGTAGTTTTAGCTTCCCACCACAATCTGACGAATCGAAAATCATCACTCGTGGATAGACCGATTTTTACCACACGATCTTTACTTTCAAAGCGAGGATATCGCCCAAATATTGAAAGCACCCTTTTGCTAGCCCAATATGCGATTGGTGAGCCCGGGATTTGCCTGAAAGCGTCCGCTTCTATGGCAAACCTGTTAGCAACCGACCGATTAGCATTCAGCGCCTGCACCTGCGCGGCTAAGCGCTCGCCCTTGTCCTCAATCTCGGTTTTCAACAGGCGGAAGAATACGGTCGGTTCAGCGCTCATCAATTATCCATTTCAACAGGCGGTCAAGCACGTCGCACCATTACTCGTAAGCATCCTCGCGCTTCCACTGATAAGGCTCTCCCTTCGCGGCCGCCCCACCAACCTCGCGCTTTTCCAGCACGTAGGCGGCCGTCTCCACCATGGCCGTATCCAGCACGCCGTAGCCCAGGTCGGCGACGACGTGGATGTGCGTGCGCGGGATCAATAACTCCTCGCGCCAGGCGCGAAACGAGGTCAGGAAAAATCCGGTGCGGCTGGTGATGGCGCCGAGGAGGCCGCGCTCGCGCAGCAACTCAAGCCCGCGCTCGACGAAAGCCGCATACAGATCGTTCTTGGTGCGCGGGTAGTTGGCGTCAATATACGCCTTCGACCCCTTGCTCGCCGCGCCAAAGGGTGGGTTCATCCACACGATGTCGAACGGCTCGAGCAGCAGCTCCAAGAAAGCGAAGCCGCCCTCCGCATCATTCGCAAACAGCCGCCGGCGCACCGGGTGATCCTGTTCCGCGTGCGCGGCCAGGCGCCGCAGCGCTTCGAGCGCGCCCGGTTTGAAGCGTTCCTGCCAGAACTCGTAGTCCGTGACGAACGCCAGATCCAAATCCAGCTGTTTCGCCGGCGGGACAGCCGGTTCAAAGAGCTGGGCTTGCTCGTACTGGGACAAGTTCTGCCAGGCGCGCTCGACCTGCTTCGCCTCCTGTTCAAACGTCTGCTCGATCTTCAGGAGCGAGCCGATCTCGTCGGCTTGATGCATCGCCTGCCACATCGCGCGCACGAGGTCGCCGGTGGCGGGGTTGGCGAGCGAAGCGATAAACTCGTCCAACAAGTCGTCCTCGGCCGGCATCGGCTCGGCCACAACCAGGTTCACCCGCCGGATGATAGGCCGCTGGGCAACCTTCAGGCCCGCCTGCTGGTACGCGCGCTGAGCGCGCAACCAGAGCGCCAGCGCCCCAATCTGCGCGGCGCGGCGGTCAATCTCGATGCCATGCAGATTGTGCTCCAGAATCAGCGCGGGGATAGCGCGCCGATACTCGGCCAGCGTCGGAAATTCTTGCTGGAGCGCCGGCCCCAGGTCGGCGTCCGCGTAGGCTTCCTCGTAGATAACCTCAAATAGGTCATAGCCGTAGAGCAGAAAATGACCACTGCCCGAGGCCGGGTCGAGTGCGCGCAGCGTGCGTGGATCGCGTTTCGGGCGCGGCGGAATCGGCTGGCCCGGCATACGCACCAGATAGCGGCAGCGCTCCGTCAACGCGGTATCGCCTTGACGCATCTCCCACCAGAGTCGCCCGAGCGTGTTATCCACGAGGAATTCGACGACGTAGCGCGGTGTGTAGAACTGGTTGCGGAAGGCCAGCTCGTAGCTGTTGCGCGGCGCCGCGCTCTCTTTGCGCGCCTGGTCGCGTAGTTCCTTGGGCGTGAAGAACTGGTAAATCCAGCCGATGGTTTCGTCCTGGCGCCAGGTCTCGGCGAGCGCGTCTTGGTTCAACTGATCGAGCGCCTGCTGTAAGGTGGCCGTGCCCGGGAAAAGAAGCGACTGCGGCAACGAGCGATCGAACAGCACGCCGAGCAACCGCGAGAGGTCATCGTACAACAGCTCAAGGTACATTCGGTAGCCGCCATCGGGTTGAGCGCGTATCAACTCGGGGGAGACGAGCGCGAATTGGGTGAAGCCCTTGGAGTGCGCACCCTCGCCGATCGAGGGTTGAATCAACTGGCGCTCGGGCTGCTCCATCAGCTTGAGCGCCGCCAGCCGATTGAGCGCGGTGAACGCGCTCTCACGCACGAAACGCGCAATGGCTTCAGCCGGTTTCGCTCCCTGTGCCTGATAGTGCTTGAGGGCGTCCTCGATGGAGCGGCGCTCGGCCCGACCGGCCGCATCGAGATGGGCCAGCCGGTCCAAAGGCTCGATCTGGCCGTCAAGGTGAACGCCATAGGTAGCCTCGAGCTGGCGCCCGAGATCTTCCTCCAGCCATCGGCGGCAGGCCGCCATAGCCAGACGCAAAGCGTTCCGCAAGGGACTATCCATGGGCCGCGTTCGCCTCGACTTGTGCGGCGTATGCTTTGATGCGTTCGACAACCAATTCGTCGAGCGCCAGGCAAATATGGCGTATCGTGTCAACCGACTGCTTGGCCGCCGCAAACGTAATCGCTTGCGGCTCGCCGTCCGGGTTGTCCTGCGGCCGGTCGGCTCGGTGCACGATGTCGTTGCGGCGTGTCACCGTCCGATCGAGCGTGTCCATGATCTCTCTTCTCTCGGCGTTCATCCCCAGGTGGGTAACGATTTGCTCCCACGGCTTCTCGAGCCCATGCAGCCGCCCCACTACCGCTACGCCTTTGCGCGTGCTTAGATACTTGAAATTCGTCAGGCTCAAGATCCGGGTCGAAATATAGTCGGCGGCGCTGGCGTCTTTGATCAGCCGCAGCGTCTCATCCAGTGTGAAGGTCAGATCCTTGAAATAGTCAACCACCGTGGGGTCGTTGGTCGGTATGAAATCGCGTCCGACCGCGCGGATGATGATCGGCAGGTTCGCCCGCAGCAGGGCCGGCAGGAACGTGTCCAGCGCCGTACACGCCATCACGATCGACTGCCGCAGCAAGTGCGCCAGCGTGGCGCGCCGCAGCGTCGAGCGCGCCATCTGCGCGCGCTCGCGCACCAGTCCCAGAAACAGCTCGTTGGTCACGACCATCAGGTCTTCTTCGCGCGTGGCGTGCACCAGCAGACGCAGGGCGCCGACCATCTCGCCTTCGGTCAAAATCTGATCGTCCGCGTCCAGCAAGCGGTAAATCTGCAAGAGCAGTTCGGCAGGCCGAATATTGTCTTCGAAGATTTGGCGCGGGTTAGACATAGGGCTACTCCAGGACGATCTTGGCGCCTGATTCCAACAACTTGAGCAGGTGATCGCGCAAGCGGTTTAGCAGCTCCTCAACCTCCTGCGGCGTGCTAAGCGCCTGGTATGAACTCACGACTTCGGCCATGCGCACGCGCTTGATTTTCTGCTCCGGCTGCAAGAGCTCTTGCATGGCGTGGATAACCCGTTCCCGTAGTGCTGGCATAGCGTCGAGATCCGACTCCATCTCGGGCAGGGTCGCGCGGCAGTGACCGCAGGCCAGCGCGCCAGCCGGTAGCTCTAGTTGATCACAGGCGCGTGCTTGCAAGGGCGCGAGCAGAGGGTCTTGCATCGTCTCTGGAACCGACGCCCAGTCGGGCAGGCCTTTGACGAACTCGATGGCCCGAGTGTACGCTTCGGCGCGTGTCTGGTGACCAGCGCGATAGAGCGCTGTGTACGCGGCTTCGACGTCGCCTGCGATCGCATCGATCTGCGCCGCTTCGCGGTAGAGCGCTAGCGACTGCAAGGTCTCGTCAAGGCTCTTCATCTGCGCTTGCAGCGTAGCATCTGCGGCCCGCTCGGCCAACACGGGCCAAAGCTGGTTGAGCGCGGTGCGCGCGCGCTGCAAGCGCCGCAGCCCGGCCGGATCGGTCGCCTTGCGAATTTCCTGCGTCTGTTGGCGCAACTGCTTAAAGGTTTCGCCCTCGCCAGCCAGAATGTTGACGACGTCATCTGATGGGCTTTGGATAATCGTGTTGAGCTGCGAGCGATACTCGGCCAGAAGATCAGCGCCCGGCAGGTCATTCGCCGCCGCTTTGGCGATAACCTCCAGCAGGGCTTCGCGCTCGGCGGAGGCCAGCTTCTGGAACCCCTGCGCGATCGCGTTCTCGTCAACATCCACCTCTTCGCCGGTCAGCGCTTCGTAGCGCTTGGCCGCGCCGACGAGCGTCTGCAGGTCGGGGGCCTTGCGCGGAGCAAAGGATGCCGCGCGAAAGGCATTGGCGCCGGTGAAGACCGGCCGAACTTGAGGGTCCAGATGATGACGGAAGCGCCGGCCCTGGTAGGTGACTTCGATCGTGCCTTTGCGCAGTAGGCTGGCGAGCACGATCCAGACCGTCTCTGGCTCCCAGCCGTACGGTATGGCGCGGAAGTGGTCTTCGAGCATGCGCCCGGTCACCTTGTTGCCGTACGAGTGCTCGCGTTGCACATAGGCGACGATCTCTTTTGCGATCGGCGCGTTATCGTTGATGATGAATTTGCCGCGGTCCTGAATGACCAAACCCAGGCCCTCGTCGCCAGCATAGAAGACTTTGGCGAGGCCGTTCAGGTTGGCCGCCTTGAGAATCTCTTCGGCCTCATCGCCCTTGATTGGACGCGCGCCCAATTCAAGTTGTGGGTAGAGCTGGGGCATGGCAAAATCAAACAGGGCATGGAAAATCTCCGACACCATCTTGCCAAGTTGAGCGCCCTCTCGGGGCGCACCGCCCAAAAAGCCGGTGCCCCGCGCGAGCTGATCTAACAGCAGGTTTTTCAGCCGCTCTTCGTGCCGGAGCACGGCCTGCTTCTCCGCCGCCAGACTGGCGGCCTCCTCGTCCGAGTGCAGCTTGCCCTGCGCGCGCATCTGGTCGTATTTGGCCGCCATCTGTTTGGAGCGATAAACTTCTGCTAGCAGTTCGTCAATATCGTCTGTCAGGGCAAAGACCCAAAATAGGCGCGCCGGCGCTTGCCGGCTCTCATTCTGTGTCGCTTGGCACTCGGCGGCAAAGCCAGCGGGGCTATCGCTTAGCTTCAGCTCGAGCGGAATCTGCGCTTTGTTCGAGGTAATGTTGCGGCCTTGCCAAATGACGTTCAGAGCAAACGTGCGTCGCTTGTAGAGGTGACGGCTCAACGCAGGCTCTTGGAAGATACCCGCCAGCGCCCCTTCCATGAGATCGTTGCGCTCTCTTAACGAGGGGCTAAGGCTATTGCGCTCGGTCGTCCAGGTCTTCTCCTGCGCCGTCAGCAGTTTCCAGCCGTCCTCCGTCTGCCGGATGAACTGCCGCTTTTCGAGTTGTTGGATGGCTTGCTCAACCTCGGCCAGGGGTGATTTGGCATCCACGGCGTCGTAGAGCAGGACCGCAATGTTGCGCTCGCTGCGCGGCAGGCCGCGCGTGTACTCCATCAGGCTGATGGCTTTGGCCGTGCGCACGACCCACGGTTCGCCCGAGAATATCTCCTGGATCTCGTTCAGGTCGCGCTGGCGCTCGGAGGGTA
The DNA here is from genome assembly GCA_016200765.1 of Chloroflexota bacterium. GTDB lineage: Bacteria > Chloroflexota > Anaerolineae > JACRMK01 > JACRMK01 > JACQEC01. The sequence continues at coordinate 14,833 of JACQEC010000097.1, forward strand.
GATTGGTATAGAGCAGGTCGTAAATGCGATCGAGGGTGACGAGCGTCCCGATGGGCGCTTCGGCAAGCCTGGTTTGTTTACTGACCAGCATTTCGTAGGCCTGCTTGATGATGGTGCGACTGCTGCCGCCGAAATGGCGGGGCGCGCCCGGCTGGAGGCGCAAGCCCGAGACAATATCAATCGAGAGTTCGATGAAGTGCGGCAGATAGGGATAGAACTGGACGAATTCGTCCGCGTTGAGATCGAAGCGAACCTTGTCCGAGCGTTCGGCCTGGATGTGGGTGCGGAGCTGGGCCCCCGACGTTCGGTAGAGTTCACGCAGCAGCGCTTCGGCCTCGGGCTTCTTGGGGAGCACGCGCTTGGTCGCGACCTCACGAATATCACTGGGCACCATGTCAATATGGTGACGGAAACGGTCTTGCAGTCGCGCGAGCTCTACGCGCTTATCGCGGATGGCGGCGACGACCTCGTCGAGTTTTTCCTGGGACGTGACGACAATCCAGACCGGCGCCACCGCCCGGCGCGCTTCGACGCGGTTCTTGCCCTCCTTGCCGAACTGCTCGACGATGGCGCGCAGATTTTCGATTTTTTCGGCGCTGCGCGCGACATATTGGCCGACCTCGTCAATCACGAACATCATGGTGCGGCCGGGATAGCGGCGCGCCGCCAGCTCAAACGTCCGCTGTACCAGATAGCGGACGTTGATATCGGCGGGGTTGGTAATCGTCTGCGCCCACGACTCGGGCCGCGGGTACGTCTTGGGGTCAATCTCATGCAAGGTGGCGCTGGCGCGCTGGATCTTCTGCGCGCCTTTGCGGACGCGCTGCCAGGTGCGATACGCATCGGGCGGCACTTCCTTCAGCGTGACAGGCACCCCGGCGTCGCTTTCGCCGTCGCCCGAGACCTGGCCGCCGAAGAGCCTGGCGCACGCCTGCACGAAGGCGCCCAGCCGTCCCTCGGATTCCAACTCGATCTCGAGCGCAGCTACGTCGTAGTCCTGTGCGTAGTCCAACTCGCGCAGGAGCACGCTGTACATGATCTCGGCCAGCGATTCGTTGGCGCGGCGCACGGCCCGGTCAACCTGCACGTCGAACATGATGACCTGCGCGGGAATGAGTTTGTTGATGAAATCCAGATGGTTGGCGATGCCCTCGACCAGCGGGTCATGCGGCGACTGCCGGCGAAGTTGCTCGATGAACAGCGCGGCCGCCGGTTTGGCGCGCAGTGTCGGGTTGGCGACGATATATCCGAAGTTCTTGGCAAACGACGACTTGCCGGAGCCGAAGAAGCCCGAGACCCAGACGCCCACCGCCTCGGTCGGCTCCCCTTGGCTGTCGGCGATTGCCGTGAGGAGTTCGAGGTACTGCTCTTTGATATTCTTCGTCGCGACGTACTCGACGATTTCGCCGTAGACCGTCTGCTCGTCCCGCTGGTCGAGCTTGATGACTTCCTCGATCGGTTGCGAGAGGTCACGGGCTATCAGGTCGCCAATCGTTTTCATAGGGGCTCCGGGCATCATCAGTCTCCCTGATAAACGTCTTCGAGGCCGTGTGCGATGGCAAAGGATTTGTTCGTCCGACACGCCTTGCGCACCCGGTCGGGCCAATAGTGCATGGCGATGTGACTCCAGTCCAACTCGCCGTTCTTCAGCTTCTCCCAGCACTTCTTCGGCTCGCTCCCCCACAGCGGGATGACCGTCTGCAGGGGCGCCAGGCGCACGATCACGCCGTCGTCAATCCAGTTTGGCGCGGGCTCGTAGCCGCCGCTGGTGATGGCTTCGAGCGCCTTGGCGAACTCGGCCAGTTCGGCGGCCAACTCCCGTAAAGCGCCCATCTGCCGTTCGATGTCCCGGCGTTGTTTGCCCGCTGCGGCGCGCGCGACCTCGGCATCGGCCAGGGCCAATTCGACCGCGCGGCGCTTGGTGTCGAGGTACGGCTCGCGTTGCAGGGCGTAGAACGTGTCTTTGGTGATGCGTTCGTGGAAGAGGACGAAGCCATAGCGGCGACCGTTGCTCTGGATGGGCCAATAGACCGGGCGCTTGCGGTACCACGGGATATGCCAGCGCGTGAAGAAGTCTCGTGCAAGAAAATGGCGCAGGTCGCCGTTTGCGCCCAGGCGGATGACTTCCTGTGCCGCATCCGCGCCGAGCATCAGATCGAGCGCCTTGCCCGCCAGCGTCGTCAGGTCGCGCGGGTGGTGCTCATCAAGCACGGTGATGCCATCCGGCACCGCCAGTTGCTGCAGGGCCTTTTCCACGTTTGCCGCGAACAGGTGCCGGCCGTCCTGTGCGTCTACATAGGCGAACTGATCTTTCGACCCGACCAATTCATCGAACTCGCCCTCCGCAGGCATGGGCAGCGAGCCGATGGCAAAGTCTTCGCGGCGGTAGATGGCCGAGCCGAGATCGCCCGCCACCCCCGGCCGGAAGCGCCCGAGCACCACGCCGACGGCGTACGAGATCCAGCGCACGGCAAGGTCTTCGCGGGTCAACGACTCCGCTATATCATCGTCATTGCCGCCGGCTTCATCCATATCTGCCAAAGTCTCGTCCGCGGTCGCGTTTGCGGCACCATTTAATTCCGCTTCAATCGCTATGCGCTCTTGATTAGCAATCTTGTAAAGCTGATAAACATCCTCGTCGATCTGCGCCTCGATATCCTTGGATTGCAGTCGCATGGCCTGTACTCTCTCAAGACCGGTTTGCCAGCTTAGCGGGACAACGAAGTCATAAGTCAATTCCGATGTCGTAGACGTTACCTTTGCCAAGGAGGTTGCCAGGCCGACCAATCCACTCAATCGTCTGTCGGAGACGGCAGGTATGGGAACCCTAGCGATATCACCAACCTGAAAGTTTACGGTCGGGTTTATCAACTTGAGAGCGTACGCAGCGAATGAGGAATTCATAACTCCCAACACCAACGCCAAGTCCCGTGGAAACAGAGTTGAACCCGCAACATCAAAAATGAAGCCACCCGGCGAAATGCGGGAAGTAGAAGTCCCGGACGTAAGGTAGGAATATGTCACACCTTCACGGAAGTAAAAGTCGACCGATTTGATGATTCGTGACCAACCAGAGTTACCGTAGAGAGGGGCGGCCCATGCCTTGAGTTCACGTCCGTCCCGCCGATAATTGATCACATAATCTTGGTTCCCAAACCATCTCTTAAACGCTCCACCTTTCATATACGGGAACCAGCGCATGCCGCGGTTACTAGCCTCGCTGGTTGTCTTACATCCAAACGCAATCATCTTGCGGCCAACTTCCCACCAAAAACGGAGAAACCTGAAATTGTCAGCGGTCGCCAATCCTTGGCGAGGCGGAGCAACGGTCGCCAGTCCCGGCAGCTCCTTGAAGAGCGCGCGAATGGAATCGCTCACCCAATACACCCATGGACTACCCGGAATGGCATCAAAGGCCGACTGCGCGACACGGTATATGAGGCGATGAGTTGCGCCTGCCTGCAGCGCCGCCACGGCCTGCTCGAACACAGTACGCTTGGCGTCCGAATCGGGCTCGTGCACGAGACGAAAGTAGGTGCCGATGCTGGCTTGGCGGCGCGACGTGTCAGGCTCGCGGCGCATGGCGAAGATCGTCGTGTTGACCTTCTCGCCGGATATCTCTGCAAACGCGCGCGGACCCACATGAGCCATAGACTCAATGGCGAACTCTTGCAACAGCCCCTTGCGCAAGCCTTCATACGACGAGATAAACATGAACGACTGTTGCGTGATCATCCCGACCCGCCCACGCTCGCCGGCAAACTCACCGCAGCGTTGGATGAACGCCGCATACAAGTCACCCTTTGCTTCGGGGTAGGCATCCGCCACGAAGTCCGCCAGCGTCTCGTTCATGTTCCGGCGGCTCATGTAGGGTGGATTGGCTACCACGCAGTCGTAGCGGCGCAGCATCAGGTTCAGCACACGCAACCCTTTCGCGGCCTCGCGCACAAAATAGCGCTCGTCGCTCCCCTGCACAGCGTGCGACCGCGCGAATGCGTCCAGCGCCTGCACAAGCTGTGCCGCCAGCAGGTCCCAGTACCCCGCCTGCGCCGCCTCGCGCTCAAATAGCGCCGCGGCTCTGCCAAACAGATCCAGCTGCCGCCCTTCCTGCTCGAAGCGCTTCTCCTCGTCGGCAATCAACGCGCCAATCTCCGATTCGAGCCGCAGTAGCGACCCCAGTTGCGCGCTATCCTCCAGCCGCGCCCATAGCGCCCGCAGCAGTCGTTCGTAGATCGGCCGGCTGAACTTCATCTCGCGAATGAACGCATTGAGCCGTGTCCCGTTGAGCGTCAACACGTCTGCGCAAGCCAAGTTGTGATCGCTGATCTCGGCAGCCTTATTGAGGCTTTTCGCCTTCAGGTAGAGCGTAAGCGCCGATAGTTGAACCGCGCGCAGGTCAATGTCGATCCCGAACAGGTTGTGTTTGATGATTGCCGCGGGGATCTCCGCTTCAGAAAGAACCGAGGGTGCCGCCGGCCAGCCAATGTCGCCCGCATGCGCGAGCTCCTCGCGATACATCTCGGCGAACAGGTCGAACGCCACCAGTCCGAAGTGCATCGTCCCGCACGCGGGGTCCAACAGGGTGATTTCCTTTACAGCACGTAGCGGCTCACGGGGCATCTCACCGCCGGCTGGCACGAGGTACCGCAAGGCTGCGCCCAGGTGCGAGTCCGGGTGCATCTGCACCCACAGCCGTCCGAGCGTGTTCTCGACAATGAACCGCACGATCCAGCGTGGCGTAAACAATTGCGTCGCCGCCGGTATGTCCTCGCGTCGTATTTTCTTCTTCTGCCTGAAGAGCCGTTCGAAAACCTCTCGCTTTTCCTCTTCGCTAAAGAACTGGTACACCCACCCGATCGTCTCGTCCGCAGGCCACGCTGGAGCCAACCCGGCGGCATTTAGCAGTTCGAGCACGCCGCGCAGAGCAACCGGCCGCGGGAAGAGCCGCGAGGGCAAATCGTCGGGGTCGAACAGCACGTTCAGCTGTTGCGAAATCTGCCCGGCCTGCCAGAGCAGAAAGTGACGGTAGGCTGTGTCGGTCTGGCCGGCCTGCGCCAGCGCGTAGTCGGCGGCGTGCTCGGCGAGGTAGAACTTGAAGCCGTTGGAGTCGGCGCCGCGCCCGACTGCTTCGCGGACGAGATGGCGCGCCTCCATCATCTTGAAGGCGACCAGCCGGTTCAAGTGCGTGAAAGCAATCTCCTTGACCAGCTTATCAACCGCCTCTCGCTTGTCAAGCCCGGCGATGACCTCGTCCGTCAGGAACTGCTTCAGGCGGTCGTAGGTCGCGCGTGTTTCCGGGTCCGCCAGCGCGGGCAGGTTGTTGGGCGGCTCGAGCGCGCCGTCCGGGTGCAGGCCGTACACGCCGACCAGCAGGTCGCGCGCCTCACACGCCAGCCGCTCGCGCGCGGCCAACGCAAAGTTGTGGATCGCGCCGCGCACCTCGTCGCCAAGGTATTGGTCCTGAAACATGTGGGGGGCGATGGTCTGGTTCGTCATCGGCTGGGCGGTTCAATCTACGTAGACTTTGGTGTGATAGCTGCCGCGCCCTTCGTTCTCGGCGATGCCCATGAAGCGCAGGCTGGCGCCTTCGGTCGTGGCGGGCAGGAACAGCACACAGGGCACATGCGTGCGGCCTTTCATCTCGTCGAGCAGTTTCGAGACGCGGTAGATATTCGGCGCCAGCGCGCCCGCGCGCCAGATAAACGCGAGGTCTTTATGCGGGTTCAGACTGCGCAACTGCTCCGCCAACAGCCCGGGCAGAGGGCGGAAATCGGGGTCCGACAGGTAGTCGTTGATCTGCTGTTGCGCCGCGTCGAAGCCTGCCTGCGCCTCCAGGCTGATGACGGCATCCAGCCCCTCGGATTCGTCGATCGCGCGCCACAACAGATCGGCCAGCGAGACGTAGACAATGCACCGGATGTGGTCGTTCTCCAGCCGCGTTTTGAGCAGGGCCACCTCGCCGCGCATCGCCCACTCTTCCGCCGGGGTGTAGCAGAAGGTGGCGAAGGGCAGGTCGTGGTACATGTAGTGCCCCAGCGGGTCGCGGCGCAAGTCGGCCTCAAGCCGCTTGATGCGTTCTTTTAACGAGGACATCGGCATACTCCGCTAGGCTTGCGGCCGGAAACTCGAGCCGGATAACCGTACCGGCGGCCTGATACGACAGCAAATCTGACTGATGCGCTTCGAGAAAAAACCGCTCGACCGCTTCGACGGGCAGAAAGAAGAGCTTCCATTCGTCGCTGTGCAGCACGCGCTCGCCTGACGACAGCTGGCGCCGTATGGCGAAGGCGATAAACGCAAAACTCTGGGTGGGCAAGTAGATCGGCGTGATTGATTTGTGCACGGCGCCCTGCAGGATGCCAAAATCGCGCAGGGTTGCCATAGCCCCTTGTGCAACGCGCCGCGCCGTTTCCTCGCTCCACGGCTCCGTTGTCTTACCTTCGGCGCTCCACTCATGAATGGCGCGCACGACCTGCTCGACGCGCATCTCGGTGAAACCGGCCATACAGCGCGGGTAGAGCAAATCCGTGACGATCGCGCGCAGCAGGAGATCATTCTGCACAGAGTAGAAGTAGAGCAGAGGGTCCAGCCACGGTGGCGGCGCGTGCCCTTGCGACAGCGCAACCAGGGCCTGGCCGACATCCGGATCGTCGAAATAGCGTTGGCGGAAAATCCGCAGGATATCCCGCACGCGCGAGCGCGAAGTCTTGCCGAAGATATTGGACTGCTCCACGCGCTGTAGGTTGTCCGCAACGCTGGTAGACAGGTCCCATGCGGCCAGCAGCGTCTTCGTGTCGGCCAAGAGAGCGCTCGCCTTGATCAGCCGGCTGGTAAAACGAGGCTCGTCAGTTATAGATACCATCACATCAGGATCGAATAAAAGGGAATACGGGCTCGACGGGCTTACCCGAGAGATAGGCCCACGCCAGCGCTTTTGCGATGTCTACGGCAGAGACGGGAAGACCTTGCGATGGCCATCGGATCGCCACCCTGCGGTTCGAGAGTTGTTCGATGGATGGCCGCCTGGCCGGTCTGTCACCCAGTAGCGATGACAAATGCAGTTGCAACACAGCCATAGACTCGATAGGCTGTGTCGGGATGGGGCAGTCCATTAAAGGCAGACGACTCAATTCGAGATTGGTCTCGCCGTCGGTATCGAGCCTGAACAGGTGTAAGGCCTCCGGATGGTCGGCAAAAGCCGCCTGATGCCTGGCTGCTGCTGTGGCCAGCCCCAGCTTGCGCGCGATCTCCTCCGGCGCCGATGGGAAGAGGCGCTCAAGGATGAAGGCTCCAGCGGCTGTCAGCGATTCGTCATCCCACCAGCCCAGACTATCCTTTTGAGCTGCGCGCGCGATCAGTAGCTGAAGTTGCAATATCAGTACAGCAGATGACCGGATCATTCACCTTCTCTATTATGACTGGGACTTAAACCCGCTGGAGGGAGGAGCTCGACCTGGAGTTTGGCGGCCGTTCATAACGGTTCATCAGTTCAATGTTGAGATCATCGGAGTCCCATATGCCCATTATGAAAAACGACGACGGGATTCATCAAAGGTCGCCCGGTCGAAGTCTCCCCGACGCATGAGCGGCTCCTAATGAGCGCTAAATTCTCCTTTGCCCCTTGCAGGCTGCGCAAGACCGTGGCATCAACTGGCAATCACCCTGGCCGCCACCCCGCAAGAGTTGCTGCCAGTGGGACCTTTGCAATTGCCGAAATTATACCGTGACTGAAGAATGGGCGCAAGGCGCTAGGAGTTTAAGTCCGGAGTATATCTCAACAAACGAATTGACGCGGTGACAGAAAAAGGGCGGTGTGTCCTGCCAAAAGCCAACACGATGTTTGTGGCATAGTGAGCGGATACAAGAACTCCAAACCTCGGTCTTTCAGACTCACGAATCGCTCCCGGCTGATGCAGATATCTCGATCATTCTTCGGACCGATCACGGGCAGGAAGCGCTTTACACCACCAGCGAGCATTACCCCCAATCTCCACATAACCTCGTTCACTCAAGAACTCGGTATAGCCCTGCTCAATGGTCGGCTCATAGGACGGCGTGTAGAGGGTTCGCCCCCGGAGATCGCCCTCCACGGCGCGCCAGAGCGCCGCCAGTCGTTCGCGCCAGCGCCCCTCGCGACCCTGTGCCTGCAAATAACACTCCCACAGCACCGCGGCGTGCGGCCCCACCCAGGCTTGCGCCTGACCGAGCGGCTGCAGCTGCACCTGCAGGTCGTTCACGCCCAGCATGAGCCTCTGCGGGTTGTGGTGATTCCAGACCATCAGTAGGCGCGGACTCGGCCAGGGCCGGAAGAACTTGTACAAGCGGTACTCGCCTAAGGACAGATTGACTTCGGGCGAGAGGCCCGCGAAGTGGTCGAAGCGGGGGCGCTCGCGCGCCGGTGGGAAGCGCGCCACATAGGTACGCTGGCGCTCATCGTCGAGCGTCTGCACCCACTGCCACTGGTCGGAGAAGCTCAATAGCACCTCGCCCGCCTGCGGGTAATCCTGGGCCACCACGTCGGCTAGCTTGGGTCTGTTTACAGTGGGTTCTCGCTCGTTTGCTCGCATACTCAGGTTGGGCGCTGGCCCGGCAGCCCGATGCGATACGTGCTGAAGTGACCTTCGTCCTTGAACAACACCGTCACAAACTCCCAATGCGGGTCGTAGGCGCTCACCATGCGCCGCGCATCCGGCACCGGCAGCCGCTCCAGCTCCGTCTGCGGCAGGTAGGCCATCGGGTGCCCCGCTCCATCAAAGGTGGCCGTGGTGTCGACCGTGAGCGCCCCGCGCCCGCACTGGGCATAACCGCGCTGGGCGATTGGCCAAAAGAGGAACAGGTTCTGGCCGATCCAGGCCAGGTCACCAGCGCGCTCGCGGCGCGCCCATTCGGGGATGACGGCTTGTTCGGGGCTGTGCATATCCCGTCAGTATAGCAAGCGGACGATCGTGAGGGAAGCCCCCAAAAGCATGAGGTCAGGGACTGAAGCCTAGTCGGCGTTCCTTCAGGCTGACGAACTGGCCCTTGCCGATCACCAGATGGTCGAGCACGTCAATATCCAGCAGCTTCCCGGCGGCGATGAGCTGCTCGGTCATGTGCACGTCTTCTGGTGATGGGTTCGGGTCGCCCGAGGGGTGGTTGTGCACCACGATCAGGCTGGCCGCGTTGTCCATGACCGCGGGCCGGAAGACCTCGACCATACGCATCGTGATCGTGTTCAGCGAGCCCTGGTAGATCATCGTCGTGGAGAGCACCCGCCCGCGCGTGTTCAAACTGATCGCGCGTAGCTGCTCGTGCGGGAGATCCTCCATCTCCAAGCGCAAGAAGTTATAGGCGTCGAGCGGGTGGCGGATCAGCGTCGCCTCGGCGAGCGATTGGCCGGTGCGCGTCTCGTAAATGCGTGAGGCTTCGGCCAGGAAGCGGCGCAACAGGTGCAACATGGCCGCGTCGTCGGGCTTCAAGAAAGTGAGCTGTTGTTCGGGCACGCGTCGTCCGCCGGTAGGACGCAGTCGTTCGGGTGGCATCGTCCCCCGAGTATAGCAAGCGCCCCACTCAAAGGGAATAGGGCAACCCCGGCCCGGGCCGCGCGAGGGCTCAAGCCTGGAAGATCACACCGCCCTGCCGAGCCATCGCGCCGCCCGGCAGCGGCTCGTAATACGTCGTCGGCGCGGGCGGCGCCGGGGCGGGCGGCTGCGGGCGCGCCCCGCGTCCTGTGACAGACCATCCAGACGGGCGGCTCAGCGCCGTGCACAACGCCTCCAACGCTTCGTCGGAGAGGTGGCGCGGCGGCAGCGGGATCGTCTGGAGCCGGATCGCGTGCCGACGACGCGGTGTTTTGACCCAGCCGCTGCGCGGCGGCAGGTTCTGCAACCTCTGGATCGCCCGCTCCCACTCCTCCGGCAGCGAGTAGTACACCGGATGCGAGAGGGGTTGATGGGTCTCGCTCTGCACCTCGTGCTTGATTCGCTCACCGCCCACACTGAACAGCTGCTTGGCCAAGCGCTCGGCGTCGGGCCGGTCCACCGCGAACACCAGCTGCGTGCCGATGTTGCCCAGCGCGGCGCGCAGGGGCTCGCTGGCCAATTGCCCCAGCGTCTGATGCGCCAGCGTCAGGTGCAGCCCGAACTTGCGACTCTCGGAGAGGATGCGCGCCAGCGAGGTGGTCGAACCCTCGTTGGCGCAGAAGTCCTGAAACTCATCCAGATAGAAATAGAACGGGCGGCGGGCCTGGGCCGGGGTGTCCGCGCGCGACAGAGCCGCCTGCTCCAGAAAGGTAACCATCAGGCTGCCCAACAGGCGGCGCGTCTCGCTGTCACAGCGGCCCAGGTTGATGAGCAAGATGCGGCCGTCATCCATGATGCGCCGGAAATCCAGCTGGTTCTCGCGCTGACCCAAACTCCGCCGCAGGCTGGGGTTAAGCGCCAGTGCGCTGACCTTGTTGAGCAGGCTTTCGAGGATCAGCGGTTCTTCGCGCCCCCAGCGATCCAAGCGGTCGTGGAAGACCGAGACCAGTTCGGGGTCGTCCACCTGCGCCAAGAGCGCCTCGCGGAACGGCTTATCCGTCAAGAGGCGCGGCAGTTCGACCAGCGTCTGGCGATTGGCGATCAGCACCAGGAGCGAGGCCAAGAGGATGTTCGTGAAGCGCGGCGCCTCGCGCAAACTCTCGGGCCAGGTGCGGCGGAAGGCCTCGATCACGTTGATCGCCGTCGTGTAGGGGGCTTCGCTGCTTGCCAAGACGTTAAAGGGGATCAGGCCGTCGCGGCGTGCGGGGTCGAGGTAGATCACGCGCCGGCGCTGGGCGGGATCGTTGAAGAATCCCGCCTGCGCCAGTTGGGCCATGAGGTCATGCACCAGATCCGTGTGCGGGTCGAGCACCCCGCAGCCGCGCCCGGCGGTGATGTCCTGAAAGAGGCCGTGCTGTAAGAACTTCGACTTGCCCTGTCCGGTCAGGCCGATCACGTACAGGTGGGTGGTGCGCTCAGCAGCGCTCAGGCGCACACGGGCAGAGAAAGGGAAGCGCCCTGAGCGGCCCAAGCACAACTCAGGGGGACGACGGAAGCGGCGGGGCAGCGATAGGTGCATGCTTCGATTGTAACGCAAGCCGCGCCCGCCGCAGTTTGCCGCGCGCGCGCCAGATCAAGAGCGCTGCCAGCGCCTCCTGCTCGCTCTGCGTCAGCGCGCGAAAGACGCGATAACTACGCCGCAGCTGGGGATCGTTGACCAGCGCGTCGCGTAGCAAGCGCCGCGCTAACCGGATGGCGGTCTCGACGCTGTTGATGGGCATGGCAGTTGGTGGGCCTGTGATCATAGTCTCTGTTATACCGCAGTGCGAGTCGAATGTCAGCCCGGGTGCATTTCAGATTGGGGGCAGAGCTCGGGCATAATAGGGAGCATCCTACAGACAGGAGTGGCCCGTGAAACGTCAACGCGCAGAACGCAAAGCCGAGTTGCTGCAGAGCGCCGAACGACTGATTGATGAATTGTTGGATTGGGACGAGCAAACGCCGGCACCGAACTTGACGCAGATCGAAGACGTCGTGTTGCGCTTGCGCAAACGGCTGGGGGAGCAGTGGGCGCTGGCCGTGCTTGAGCAGCAAGAGGCGCAGCGACCGGCGGCGAGACCGCGCTGTGCGCAGTGCCAGGGCGAGATGCATTACAAGGATAGGAAGGCCAATACGGTCGAGAGCCGGGTGGGGGCGTTGCGGATGGAACGAGGCTATTACTACTGCCCGACCTGTCGCACAGGTCTTTTCCCCCCTCGACCAACAACTGCAGCTGTGGGACAAGCCTTGGAGTGAACAGATTGCCAAGCAAGCGCTCTGGTTGAGCGGGCTGGTGGAGTTTGCGCAGGCGGAGCAGATTCTCAACCAGGTCGGACAAGTCGCGATATCCGACAGCAGCATTTGGCGCTGCACCGACAAGTGGGGCACCCGTTGCCAAGCGCTGGAAGCCGCCCAACGGGCCACGGCGACCGCCTTGCCGCCGCGCAGCGAAATTGTGCCCGGCGAAGTCCGCCAGTCCACCGATCGGGGTGTGGCAATGGACGGGGCGATGGTGCATGTGCGGGCAGAGGGCTGGAAAGAACTGAAAACCGGCTGTGTCTTTGAGATTGAACGGCGCCCAGCGCCCGACCCCGCCAGCGCCGCAACGGTGGAGTTGGCGCATGCGGTGCAGAACAGTTATGTCGCGCATCTGGGCGGCCCGGAGCTGTTCGCTCAACAACTCTGGGCGGAGGCGCAGCGGCGCGAGTGGACGCGCGCGCACGCCACGATTGCGCTCGGCGCTGGGGCCGCCTGGGTCTGGCATGCGGTCGCTGAACACTTCTACGATAGTCGCCAAGCGGTGGATTGGTATCATGCCCTGCAACACTTGGCAAGCGCGGCCAGTCTCGTCAAAGGCGAAGGCCAAGCCGCAGCGCAAGACTGGCTCAAGCAGCAAGAAAGCGCCTTGTTTCAAGGGCAGGCGGCTGTGATCGCGCAGCAGTTGCCAGCGGCGGCGCAGGAACAGCCGTCGCGGGCCGATGAGTTGCAGCGCGAAGCTGGCTACTTTGGCGAGCACCAGCAACGCATGCAATCCCAGCAGCTACGGGCCGACGGCTTCCCGATTGGCAGCGGCATGGTGGAGAGCGCCTGCAAACAGTTCCGCAAACGCTTCACCGGCTCGGGCATGCGTTGGAGCCGTGCGGGCCTCGAACGCTTACTGCCGGTGCGCGCGGCCATCATGAGTCACCGCTTCGATGCCCTCTGGAAAGCCGCCTATCGCTCGCCCCCAATCTGAAATGCACCCGTCAGCCCCAAGTCATCCGTAGGGCGCGGTAGCTCACTCGGCAGGTTGGCCGCGCACAGGGTGCAGCGCGTCTGCGCGCGCTGGCGCGACAAAGACGGATTGCCCATCCCAACCGGCGTCCGTCTCGGCGGGTTGCTCAACGCGACGGATGATGGACGCCGCGGTGCGGCGCACCGTCTCCAGTTCGGCCACCAACGCTTTGGGCGTCGTACCCCAGTGGTGTAGGTAGGCCGCACTGTAGGGGTTCGCGACCCCGAAGTGGTACGCCACCACGAAGGCCACCGCCTCGGCGTGACACTCGCGCACCGGATGGCTGATCTCATTCCGCGCAGCGCCCCAGTGCAGCAGCTCGTGGGTGTACTCGTGCAGCAGCGTCAAGAGCGCGTTGCGGCTGTCTAGGCCCTCGCGCAGCGCGATCCGCCCGCCCGCGCTGGTGCCCTGCGCCCGCGCCAGCCGCTCATCGCTGACCGTGATCCCCTCGGCGCGCACCACCGCCAGCAATCGCTGGTAGAGCGCGGGCTGGTCATCGGCCAGCGGCGTGAAGAAGCGCGGCAACGGTTTCTCGGCGAGGTTGGCGAGCTGTGAGGCATCGAAGACCGAGGCGAGCTTGAACGCGATCGCCTCCTCTTCTGCGCCCGTCTCTGCATTCGCGCGTTTGTACGGTTGCGGCGCGAGGATGCGGATACCCTTCTCGCCCCGGCGCACCGGGTAGCCCAGCTTCTGCCAGGTGCGATAGCCCGCCACCTGCGTGGCCTCTGGGCACTGCTCGAGGATGAGCAGTTGGTTGTAGGCTGAATAGAGGTGGAAGCGTGAGACGAAGGTCAGATACTGCTCAAGCCGTTCAAACTGCCCGGCCTGCAGCTCGGTCAACAGTCGCGCGATGCCCTGGTCGAGCAGCCGGTGCGGGTCGAGCGGCTGAACATCGCTGGGTGTGGGTGCTTCGCGTTCCTGCATACGAGCAAGTGATCTGGTCGCAGTATAGCAGGCGCGTCTACCGCTTGGCTAGGGGGCAGGTTATGTGTGCTCCATGTGATCTCGATGCCCACTCTAACGGCGACCCGCCGTTTGATGCGTACTACACGGGCTCACAGAGGGATTCTGGCAAGCGGTTAGGAAATCAAAACATTCCGAGACCTGTCGGTCTCGGCGCTGGCTAAACGCCAAATCGGGGAAGAGAGAACGCTTTGAGCCGTGAGTTCCTCTTGGGTGGTGAACCAGAACAGGTCATCCCCTCCGGCTTTGCGGGTCGTCTCTTGCAGGTTCGCCAGTCGCTGAACCGTGGTCGTCACCGTCAGGATGCGCAGGCTGTGCGTCTGGTAGCGCGCCTGGTACTGGCCTGAGCGCACGTAGGCCAAATACGCCTGCACCCGCAACTTCCAACGCTTGTGGTTCATCGTCGCCCGGTCCAATTCCAAGAGAAAGTGCGCCCGCCGATCGCCGAGATGGAGCGCGAAATACGCGTCGGGTATGACGGGTACGCGGTGGCTGCGGCCCTGGCTGTTGGTGACCAGCACGCTGTCGCGCCTCTCTTGCCGCTTGAGGGTTGTGTCGTCCAGCCACGTCTCCAGCCGGTAGCCGTGGGCCAGCGCCGCTTCGGTGATCGCGATGCGCACGTCGTTGAGCGCCAGCACGTGCTGCAGAAACAACCAACTGACCGCGGAAGGCCGATGGTCGTGATCGTCCGTGCGGCCCCAGTACGCCAGGTGCCGGGGTGTCAGCCCCAATTCTGCCGCGACCAGCGCCGCGCCCTTCGCGCTCAGGCGATAGACTGGTCGCCAGGCCCACGCCCCGCTGGCCACCGGCGTGGGGATGCGCTCAAGGTAGCCGTGTTGGTAGAGCAGCTTGAGCCGCAGGCTGGCCTTGCTGGTCTTGGTTGGGTGCGTCTGGCCGTGCGCGGGCGCGAACAACAGCCGCTCGATCTGCTCGCGCGTCAGCAGCCGGAAGCGGTGCACCTGCCGCACGATCTCCCGGTCGCGCTCGGTCATGACCATTGGCGGTGGCTCGGCTACCCGCCGGTAGCGTGGCAGCCTAGGCTTTTTCGTAGTGGCGGGTGGCTTGGGGTTGATCATGGATTCGCTGCTTCGCCTGTTTACGGGCCTCTGTTTTCAGCATACCATAGCGCGTCCCCGCCGTCGCCCGCAGTTGTTGGCGCGCTTGCGCGAGGACGTGGCTGGGCGACGGCACGGGCATTTCGAGCGTGCGTTGCTTGACGGGCCGGTGCGGGCCGCGCCGCTTAGCCCAGAACTGGCGCTCCTTCAAATTCGTGAGCAACGCGGCCAACGCCTCGGCGGTGCCGGAGCGCCCGTCCTCCCCGATCAATGGCGACAGGAAGCGTCCCCAGCCGCGCAGGCGCGGGTCGGCGCGCGCGTTTGACAAGAAATCTAGTGGAAAGATCTCCTTGGCGAGCACGCTGGCATCGGCATGTCCGACTCGAAAACAGGCCAGTGTGCCGGTGGTGTTGAGCACCGCGCCGCGCAGGTCGTCTGGCAACTGGTCGAGATACTGGTGGGCCAGCACGAGCGAGAGGCTGTACTTGCGCGACTCCGAGAGCACATCTTTGATATGGTCGGTTGTGTAGTTCTGGAACTCGTCGAGGTAGAGATAGAAGGGGCGGCGTAGTCCGCTATCGGCCCGCGACAGCGCCGCCTGTTGCAACTGCGCCATCAGAAACGCGCCTAACAACGCGCTGTTGCCCTCGGATAACAGGCCCTTGGACAGGTTGACCAACAAGATGCGCTCGTGGTCTAGAATTTGCCGGAAGTGGATGGTCGAGCGCGCCCCCAGCATCAGCCGCACGTCGGGGTCGAAGATCAGCGGCCCGACCTTGTTGAGCACCGGCGTCGTCCACTGCTGGATGGCGCTCTCGCTGCGCGGGAACTCGTGCTGGAAGTAGCTGGCGAGCGCGGGGTCGCGCGTGCGTTGCAGTAGCTGCCCGCGCCAGACGCTGTCGCAGAGGAAGGGCGGCAGGTCTACCAGGCTCAAGTGGTGCTCCGACAGCGCCAGAAACGTGTGGCTCAAGAGCCGCAGCATGCGCGGCGATTCGCTCGGATCAATCTGCCAGATCTTGACGATCGCGTCCGTCAGAAACCACGCCTGCCGCGCGCGCGAGACGCCGGGGATCGGTTCGAGCGGATTGAAGCCCACCGTCCAGGTCGGGTCGCTGGGATCGATGATGACCACCCGCTCGGCCAATGAGGGGTCGGTCTGCGCCAAGAGCGCCAGGCGACTGACCAGGTTGCGAAACAGGTCACCGTGCACGTCGATCACGCCGACACCTCGCCCCGCGCGGATGTCCTGCATCGCCCACGACTCCAAGGCAAACGACTTGCCCATCCCCGGCTGGCCGATGACGTACGTGTGGCTGACGCGCTGCGCGGGCGCGAGTGTGAGACCGTCGCCGCGCAGCCAGCGTTGAATCGGTTCGTTCATAGATGCAGCCCCAGTTGCAACCCGTCTCTGCTGACGACCTCATCCCAGACCAGCCCGACGATCATGCCGTGCAGCGTGAACAACACCACTGTCCAGCCGCTCACCTCCCAGCCGGCCAACAGCAAGAGCAGGCTGCCCAGCAGTTGTGAGACGAGGATGCAGGCCGCCAACCGCCACAGGCCCTCGACGATGTTCACGCGGAAGCGTTGCGCGATAACGGGCGCGAGGTGGCCGAGGATCAGGTAATAGAAGCGCACCGAGAGGACCAGCACCCCACGCAATAGTCCGTTGAGCGAGGTGGCGGTCGTCGGCAGCAGGCGCAGTGCGATGGTCAAGACCACGAACAGCATAGTCGCGGCCAGCAGGCAACTGACGAGAATCATTTGCATGGTCATCACTCCTTTGTTTCAGGTTGACACTGTATGGACGGGTGGGTGAAGTACACCCCCTTGCGCATCTGGCGCGTGGGCTTCACTCATCATCGACGAGCCGTGAAGTTCAGTTGGTCTGCACCCCACCGCACGCTAGGCCATCCACGCATCAATCACAATCCAAACATCATCCTCGGTGACGACGATCAGGCACGGGTCCACCAACGCTGCCGCGCCCGCCAGCCCCAACAAGACCAGCAGGCCCAGGCCCGCCCCAGCCGCCACCAGCACGGCGCTCAGCGTGGTCACCACCACGCCCGCCACCTGCAGCAGGGTCTCCGAGTGCCCGGCCAGCTGGCTGGCCCAGAACTCCAGCTTGGCCTGGCGCGGGGTTCCGGCCGGTGCGGGCAATTGCGGCGTCGCCTCGTGCGCCACCAGAAACGCTTTCGGGCGGATGCCGGCTTGATAGATCGCTTGCACCCGTTCTAGCGCCCGGGCCGGCAGTGGGCTGCGGTCATCGGCCAACGGCACCAACCACCAGCCGTTGTGAAACAGCGGTCGATCTGGCACCGCCGCCACACCCAACACCTGAAAGGGCCAGCGGTGGCGAGCCGCGACGGTTAACCGTACTGTCACCTAAAGATTGTGAATATTTGTCACACAAAGATTGTGAGAATCACCAGAGATAAGGGATGCGCACGGATCGGTCGCAGCGACGATTGCGGTTGCGCCAATGGTGACTGATCCGCCGTTGGGTGGC